>JACQOY010000052.1 GCA_016207765.1 Deltaproteobacteria bacterium
ACAAAATACTGACCGGTGCGGGATTTCCGGCCGGGGCCTCAGACCGCCACGCGCGCTATCGCGAATCCCTGAAACCCATTATTGACGAATTTTTAGCATGCGAAGGCGACACCCGCGCCTTGGTTAAAAAATGGGGCAATGAGTTTTTGCGTTATACCTTATACGTCACATGCGAGGTCAGTATCGTCATGCTTCTGACGGCCAAGTTTGGGTATTATTCGGCCAATCCACAGTTGGATCCGGCCGGGGCAAATTCCCGCCGTGCCAAAGACGATGTCGTGCGTTTCTTCCGTGAGGAATATCTGCCGATTTATGAATTGCCGCATTCCCTGATGGGGGCAACGGGACACACGGAGCTTCTGGACGAAATCGAAAGACTCTACAAACCCGCTTTGATGGCCGAACTCCTTTCTATCCATTGATTGTAGATGCATTGGGGCTGTTATGCCGAACAAGTGCCTCATGTGGTTCTTGCATTTCGCAAACGGGAACAAATATTTGACTAATCAAAAACCCTGCCTTATAAGCCGTCAAAGCAAATTTTCGGCCAGGTAGCTCAGTCGGTAGAGCAGTGCCCTGAAAAGGCATGTGTCGGCGGTTCAATTCCGTCCCTGGCCACAAAACCCTTGATGTCTTAAAGAGGCGTTGCTCTACGCGAGCGGAGCGAGCCCCTGGCCACAATGAAAAAGTTTTTCTGGATTGATCTGGAAATGACCGGCCTCGATGAAAAGGTTGATGTCATCCTCGAGGCGGCGGCGGCGGTGACCGACCTCGATTTCGCTATTCTGGAGGAATACAGCCGGGTTGTTTTTCAGCCGCCGGAGGCGCTCGACCGGATGGGCAAGTGGTGCAAGAAGACCCACAGCGCCAGTGGTCTCACCGAAGCGGTCAAAACCGGGGCGCCCCTTGGGCGGGTGGAAGAGGAGCTTCTCCAGATCATGAACCGCCACTTTGGCCCGAAGGAGGAGGTGGTCCTTTCCGGCAACTCGGTCGGCAACGACCGGCGGTTTATCGACAAATACCTCCCCAAAATCGCCAAACGTCTCCATTACCGCCTGATCGATGTCAGTTCGTTCAAAGAAGTGTTCCGCGAAAAATACGGGATCGAGGTGAAAAAGAGCGAAAAACACCGGGCCCTTGAGGATGTGCACGAGTCGATCGCCGAATTGAAAACCTATCTGGCTTTGGTTGTCCCTCCGGCTCCCAAATCTTGATCCTCAATTCCCCGCTGGTCTTTTTAAGGCAATTTGATAAACTACGTCGGCTTGTTTTTTAATAACCAAAAAAAGGAGAAAAGTAAACCTATGAAAAACATTCGTATTATCCTTGCGGCCGGGATTGCCCTTTTTGTGGCGATCTCCACCGCTCATGCCGTCCAGATCGACTGGGAGGGAAAAAACTGCCTGACCATCGATTCCGCCTTTTATGTCTGCAAGCCGGACCATAAATGGGATACCCAGAAGACCAAGGAAGACCACCGCCCGATCAAGTGGGTTTACCACGAAGAGGGGGCCAATCCCATTATTTGGCTTCGTTACGACGATGCCACCGGGAAAACCGCGCACGACTACGCCAAGTTCGTGAAGAAAGACCTCGAATCGCGCGGGATCGCGGTCAAGTCAATCAAGAATGAGGTCATCAGCGGCCGTAACGTGTCGATCATCGAAGGGGTGAATTCCGGCACCAATCTTCGGTATCAGGTGGGGGTCTGGCGCAATCAGGCCAAGGGGTTCAACCTCGAATGTAGCGCCTCGATCGACAACTTCAGCGAGTATCAACATCACTGCAGAAAGGCGATTGAGTCGGTGAAGATTGTGAACGAAACCCGGTAGTCTGACGGTATTGTTGTAAGCAAAGAGAGCCCCTTTTGTTTTCGCAATTTTCGTAAGCTAGCTGGCGGGAACGAAAATTGCTCCGCAAAAGGGGCTCTCTTTGTTTGATATTGCTTCCGATCCTTCAGGCTGTCTTTCGGGCCGCCGGTACCGACGCTTTGCCCAAGTATTCCTCCTGGGAGAAATCGTCCACGGTGATGGCGTCCAAACGAAGCGCCTCGGCCTTCTTTAAGAGAACCACTTCCGCTTCGCCGATGACGCCGGCCTTTGCCGCCTCTTCGACAAGGGCGGAGATTTTCTTCTGCCGGACAATTTTCTTTTCCTTGACCGCCTTCGCAATCTTCTTTTCAACCGTCTCGGCCTTCTTGACCGCCTTGAAGGCGGCTTCCTGACGGGCCAGCGCCTCTCCTTCGCGTGTCGGGATGTAGATCCCTTGCGTGAACCGGTCACGCTGTTCGCCATCCACCTGGATCAGTTGGGCGACCTGGTGAGTGATTTTGTCCGAAGGAGGCTCGCCGATGCTGTTCAAATGGGCCCACCAGCGGATAGGTCCCCTGAAAATTCCCCCCATATTGGAAAAGATGCCGTCGAAGGCATTTTGAATCTCGGAGAAGACATAACTCATTCCGAAGTGGACAAACGGCAGATCTTCCTTGCGCCGTCCTTCCGCCTCGAAACGCCTCAATGTGGCAAGGCCAAAATACATCCCGCCCAGAATATCCGCAAACCGTCCGGTGATCTTTTGTTTGACCTTCAGGGAACCGCCAAGGGTTCCCATGGCCAGGTCGGCCAGAATGGCAAAAGAGGCCGAGGCCCATGCAAGCCTCCGGTAGTATTTGGCGGTCGGCCCTGCGACGGGAGAGAGGGCAAGTCTGCCGCGGGTGATACTCAACAGACAGGAGCGGGTGAGGTTTCTGACGACATGCCCCACATGTCCCCAAAAGGCCTTGTCAAAAGCCTTCAGGTTATTTTCTCCGGCGGCTTTGACCTCCGGATAGGCAAAGGGATGAGCCCGAAGGGCCCCCTGTCCGAAAATCATCAGGGTGCGGGTGAGGATATTGGCCCCCTCCACCGTGATGCCGATGGGGGTTCCGATGTACATATGGGCCAGAAGGTTGCGGGGTCCTCGGGAGATTCCCGAACCGCCGCAAATATCCATTCCGTCATTAACGATTTTCCGTGCCAGCTCTGTTTGGCAATATTTTGCAATCGCCGTGATAACGGGGGGCTTGATCCCCTTGTCTAAGGCGCCGAGAGTAAACAAACGGTTTGCCTCCATCATGTAATTCCAGCCGGCGATACGGGCCAGAGGTTCTTCAACCCCCTCAAATTTTCCAATGGACATGCCGAACTGTTTGCGGATGGTGGCGTGGTTACTGCAAACGCGGGTCACAAACTTGGCGCCGCCGACGCTCTGTGCGGGGAGCGAAATACCGCGTCCGGCCCCCAAACTTTCCATGAGCATCTGCCATCCCCGCCCGGCCCCCTTGATTCCGCCGACAATGCATTCCTCGGCGGAGACAACCACATCTTTTCCCCAGAGGGGGCAGTTATGAAACGGGACGCCGAGCGGATCGTGCCTTCGCCCCAGCGTGACCCCTTTTGTTGTTGAAGGAACCAGCGCGCAGGTAATTCCCACATTGGGCCCCTTCCCCAAAAGATTGTCGGGATCCTGAAGCTTGAAGGCGATACCCAGGATTGTGGCGATGGAGGCCAGCGTGATCCACCGTTTTTCCCAGTTCAACCGAATGTAGAGTTTGCCGTCATCCCCTTTGAAAAGAACGCCCGTGGCCTTCATGCCTCCGGCGTCGCTCCCGGCGGTCGGTTCCGTCAGGCCGAAACAGGGGATGTGTTCGCCCGAGGCGAGCTTGGGGAGGAGATTTTTTTTCTGCTCGGGGGTGCCGTAATGAGTGAGCAGTTCCGCGGGGCCCAAAGAGTTCGGCACCATTACCGTCACACAGGCGGCGCAGGAACGGGTGGCCACTTTCATGACGACCGAGCTGTTGGCCAGGGCCGAAAAACCTAAGCCCCCGTATTCCTTCGGGATGATCATTCCGAAAAATTTGTCCTTCTTCATGATATCCCACGCCTCCCGCGGGATCTCTTTGTCCTGCCAACTTTTCCAGTCATCCAGGACGTCGCAGAGGCGTTCCAGAGGGCCGTCGTGAAAGGCCTGCTCCTCCC
>JACQOY010000051.1 GCA_016207765.1 Deltaproteobacteria bacterium
ACCTCAAAGAACTGATAACCCGCAAAAAAGCCCTGCTGGAGGAAGTCGCCAACGGCGTCGCCAAAAAAGAAAAGGCGATGAAGGATATGGCGACAAAAGCTTGAAGAAAATGACACCAACATAAAATGAGAAAAAAATGATTACCACACACAAACCACACGGCACCCGATTCATTCCCATGAGAGAGCCTCATAAACGCAAACCGATCGATTCCTCTCTCAAGAACGGAATCTACACCGTGCGGGGGACAACGGGTGATGACCTGATTGAGGTCAACAAGATAAACGGCAACCGGGTTGAAATAAAGGTCAACGGGAAGACGGTGGATGTTGTTGCGTACGATAAAATTCGCTCCCTTCACATTTATGGACGTAATGGCAATGACGAGATTGTAATTGATCCGGCGCTTTCCATTGACACTGTTGTGTGGGGAGGCGAAGGTAACGACACAATCAGGGGGAGCGGCGGAAACAATAGCATTCATGGCGGTGCCGGTAATGATCGTCTTTATGGCAACCATGGAAAAGATACCATCTACGGAGGGGGTGGAGACGACTTTATCGACGGTAGAGAAGGGGGGGGTGACAAGTTGTTTGGAGGATCCGGTGATGACTTGATCTATGGTGCTTACAATAACAAGTACAATGAGAAGATAGACGGAGGAAAAGGAAACGATACCTTGCGTGGCGGAACAGAGGACACAGGCACTGTCAGTGGAATAGAAACGGTAAAACAGGGTTATATTGACGATGATATTTTCGACGATATTTTTGGCGAGGACGGAACTATTAATTTCGGCTCTAAACTGAAAGTTTGACGCCGTTCCGGTTGCAATTGGGAGAATTGAAACAAAAAAATAGAGGAGGATTCCAAAATGATTATCCAGAACAAACAATCGATTACCAGTTGTCCGGGCAACAAGGTGGGTTTGGAAGTCAGGGGTTCGTTCAAGAAGGGGGTCTACACCCTTAAAGGGTCCATGGGAAGCGACCGAATCGAAATCGCCAAGGCAAAGGGACGGGGAAACTTGGTGGAAATCAAGGTCAATGGCGCAACCGTCGACGTGGTGCCTTACGAAAAAATCCACTCTTTTCACATTGAGGGGGGCGCGGGCAACGACACCATTACCATCGACCCGTCGGTGGTCATCGACGCCACCGTCGACGACGGCGACGGCTACGATCGGATCTTCACCAATGGCCAAAAGGGAACCTACACAGGCGGCGCCGGAAAAGACAAAATCGACGGGGCGATTGTGGAGGGGGACAAAATGGTCTACAAAAACCCGAATCCTCAATATGGACTTAAAGCGTGATTGGGGAAAATTTGAATGAGTCTCAAATCACAAACGTTAAAGATAAAAATCTAAAAGGAGGGTTCCCAAGTAGCAAAGCCAGTGGCGGATGAAGCGGCTTGGGAGCGGATTTTGCAGAGGCAAGTAGTGATTTAATTAAACGTCCAACTAAAATTAAGGAGAACTTATGAGCAATGACTTATCACCATTAAACAACATCGCTTGGTCCGGCATGGTATCTTTGTCAAGTGAGATCGCCAAGCCGGAAGGGGCGGATGAGTTTAGAACCTGCGTCATGCAAGCTATTTGGGATGGCATCGACCAAGATCTCTCTCCACGCGCCGTGGCTGAGCAGATTTATCCCGAGTTTCAGCAGAACCCCGATCTGGCCGAACAACTTTATCCGGATGCGGCCAGGGATTTTCCCAGCCTCCAGAAATGGATCGGCGACAAGATGACGGAAATCGGGGACAATTTATGAAATACCAATCATTATGATCTCCCCCCTCCAAAACCTTCAGGCACTCCAGACGATCCTGACCGTTGAACAGCAACTGCTGGCCAATATCCTTCAAAATCTCGCTCCCGCGGAGGGGCAACAGCAACAGACGGCGGGGCAGACGGGAAATGCCGCTAATGTCCCCTCTCCCGGCCTGCGGCCACCCTCCCCCCCAACCCCAGAGGGGGGCCACTTTGTGGGGGGGGAGGGGAAAAAAGAAACCGGCCTTCTGGACTCAGCAGATTCCTCCGCGCAGACGATAAAAGAAACCGGCGAAGCCTTCTCAACCAAACAGAACGATCAAGCCCTTTCGCTCAAAGAACAAATCGTTTCGCTGACGCAAACGCTGGTCCAACAAGGCCACCTCCCCTCCTCCACCCTGACTCAGCCACCGGCCATCATGATCCCCCAAATGCTCGCCTGTCTGGGAAAAATCCACCGGGAGGAAAAGAAGAAAGAAAAAAAGAAAAAAAAGGGGGGAAAGAAAGAGGAAGAAAATGAATCGCCCGACGAATCCCCCATCGACTCGCTGATCAAACAGGTGTTTGAATTCTAAATCCTGCACGCAATCGGAAACCGCCGCCCCATGCCGAAGGCCTTTGACGTGACGCGCAGGCCCGGCGCGGCCTGACGGCGTTTGTATTCGTTTGAGTTGATCATGCGGATGACTTTCCGAACCACTCCCTTCTCATAGCCCATCTTTATTATCTCCTCTTCGCTCCTTAAATCCTCCACGTAGACCTTGATAATTCCGTCGAGAATTTCATACGGCGGCAAACTGTCGGCATCGAACTGGTTGGGTTTCAGCTCGGCTGATGGCGGTTTGGTGAGGCAAGCCGGCGGAATAATCTCCTTCTTTTGGTTGATGTAACGCGCCAGCTTGTAAACCATCGTTTTGGGGAGATCGGAAATAACCGCCAACCCCCCCGACATGTCGCCGTAGAGGGTGCAATAACCAACCGCCAGTTCCGACTTGTTCCCGGTGCTTAAAACCAGATGCCCCAGCTTGTTGGAAACAGCCATCAGCAGATTGCCGCGAATGCGAGCCTGGACATTCTCCTCCGTCGTATCGGTTTTTTTGCGGCCAAACATTTTCCGGAAGGTTTTTTCAAACGCCGAATGCATGGGGTTGATGGAAATTTCCTTGGTCGCAATTTTGAGATTTTTGGCCAAATCCTTCGCGTCACTCAAGCTGTGCCGGCTCGAATAGCAGGATGGCATCAACAGGCCGAGGACATTGGCCGCGCCGACCGCCTTAACGGCGAGAGTGGCGGTCAAGGCCGAATCGATCCCCCCCGACAATCCGAGGGCCACTTTCTTGAATCCGCACTTCTTCACATAATCGCGCAACCCGAAGACAAGCGCCTCTTCCAACAGGGTCATGTCATCGACAACTGGAGTCAATGCCGTTTGCGAATCGGCCAGATCCACAACCGTCACCCCCTCTTTAAAAAACGGGGCCAAGGCCACCAGGTTTCCCTCCGGACCGATGACCATCGAACCGCCGTCAAAAACCAGTTCGTCGTTCCCCCCCACCTGATTGACGTACACAACGGGCACGTTATGCCGCCTAGCCAGAGCCGAAATCATGTCGCGGCGCGAGTTGAATTTGCCGATGGAATAGGGAGAGGCCGAAATATTGACAAGAATTTCCGAACCCTTTCCCACCAGCTCGGTGATTGGGTCCCGGGAATAAAGCCGGCGGTCCCAGAAATCGGGGTCGTTCCAGATATCCTCGCAAATCGATACCCCCCAGATGCGTCCCTGGTAATCGATGGTGTCGCGAACCGGACCCGGTTCGAAGTAGCGTGTTTCGTCAAAAACATCGTAGGATGGGAGCAGACTCTTGCGAAAAATTTTCTTGATTTCCCCCCCCTCGCACCATGCGGCTGAATTAAAAAGGGGCTTTCCCACCTTGTCGGGATTGCGCTCGACAAAACCGACCAGCACGGCCATATCCGTTGCCGCTTGGGCAACTTTTTCGACCGCCATCCTGTTTCGATCGACAAGATAGGGAAGTTCCAGAAGGTCGCGCGGCGGATAGCCCAAAAGGGTCATTTCATGAAAAATAGCAAGACTCGCCCCCCCTTCCCTGGCTTTGTTCATGCCTTTGAGGATTTTCTTCAGGTTGCCGTCGATGTCGCCGACAACCGTGTTTGTCTGCACCAGAGCGATTTTCATACTTGACGGATAGGGCAGGATTCACTAAAACTGTTGAAAATTCAATAATTTGTTTTTGGAAGGAGTTGTATGGCTCGTGTCACCGTTGAAGATTGTCTCAAAAAAGTCGATAACCGTTTTGGTCTGGTTCACCTGACGGCCCAACGGGTGCGTCAGTTGGAAAAAGGGGCCAGGCGCATGGTTCTCTCCGACAACAAACTTGTGGTTCAAGCCCTGCGTGAAATCGCCGCCGGCAAAGTCCGCGCCGAAAAAGTTTAAATCTCTTTTATTTGTTCCACCCTCTCGGCTATTTTTCCCAAGAATCGCGCGGCATCGGCTCCATCAATCAGACGATGGTCGTAGGACAACGAGAGAGGGAGCAAAAGCCGCAGGGCTTCCTTTTTTGCCTTTCCCAACCCCAAAATGGCCGCCTGAGTTGTATGGATAATCGGCGTGAAATAGGTACCGCCGATACCTCCCAGATTGGTGATGGTAAAAGTCCCCCCCTGCATTTCCTCCAGTGTAAGAGTCTTGTTCCGCGCCTTTTCGGCGAGTTTGGGCAATTCAACCGCCAATTCAAGAATGCTTTTTGTATCGGCATTGCGGATTACCGGAACGATCAGCCCCCGATCGGTATCCACGGCTATCCCCACATGACAGTATTTCTTGAAAACAATCTGCTGATTGGCCATGTCGAGGCTGGCGTTGAAACGGGGAAATTCTTTTAAAACATCGGCGGCAATTTTCACCATCAGGGCGGTGACCGTGAGGCGCCCCCCTTTTTCCGCAATAAGCAGGGACGCCTTCTTCCTTAACCCTTCCATCTTTGTGATGTCGGTGTCGTCAAACTGGGTGACATGGGGAATGTTGGTCCAGGCCAGGGAAACATTTTGGGCGGTTTTGATCCGCACCTGACTCATCGGTTTTTTTTCGACGGGACCCCATTTGGAAAAATCGGGAAGTTCGATCTGCGCCTGTGTGCGGGCTCCAAAAACGAACCGTTTGACATCGTCGAAGGAAACCCGCCCCTTGAAACCGGTTCCGGAAACCAGATTGATATCGACCCCCAACTCGCGCGCCAAACGACGAACCATGGGGGAGGCAAGAGCAAGTGAACCGGCACCCTCTCCCTGACCCTCTCCCCTCAAGGGAGAGGGGGCCTTCTTTTGAACCCCCTCCCCCCCCACAAAGTGGCCCCTATCTGGGGTCGTGGGGGAGGGTTGGGGTGAGGGGGCGCTCGCACCGCTCTCTTCTATCTCCATCACCACCTGTCCCACCCGAATTCGATCTCCCACCTTGACCTCGACTGTCCCGACAACCCCATCCACCGGCGAAGGGAGCTCAATAACCGCCTTGTCCGTTTCCAATTCGAGAACGGACTGATCCCTCCCGACCCTGTCCCCCGGTTTGACCAGGACCTTTACCACATCGGCCGTCTCGATTTTTTCACCCAATTCAGGAAGTCTGAATTCCATCAATTTTCATCTCCTTCATTGTCTTCTTCACCACCGCCGGTTTGATTTTCTTCTCCCGGGCCAGCGCCCAAAGAACCGCAAGAACAATATGCCGCCGATCAACTTCAAAATGACCGCGCAATGCCTCCCTCGATTCGCTTAAACCCCACCCATCTGTCCCCAGCGAAACCGGCGGCTTGGGAAACCAGCGGGCGATGGAATCGGGGAGCGCCTTCACATAGTCGGAGGCCACGACAAAAACCCCTTTGGCTTTTTTAAGGCATTCGCCCACGCAGGAAATGCGCGGCGGATTATCGGAGTTGAGCCGATTCCATCGTTCCACCGCGCACCCGTCATCGTGGAGGGCCTTAAAGCTCGTGAGGCTCCAGATATCACAGGAGACCAAATATTTCCCCTCCAAAACTTCCGCCGCCTTGAGCACCTCTGTCATGATAGCCCCGCTTCCGAAGAGATTGGCTTTGAGCGTCTGCTTTTTCATTGAGGAAGACCGGAATTTGTAGAGACCCTTCAAAATCCCCTCTTTGACTTCACCCTTCCCCGCCCCCGGCATTTTAGGCATGGAATAATTCTGGTTTCCGACGGTCAGATAATAAATCAGATCCTCCCCTTCTTCATACATCCGCCGGATCCCCTCGCGAATAATCACCGCCAACTCAAAGGCAAATGCCGGATCGTAGGCACGGATAGAGGGATAAGCAGAGGCGATGAGATGGCTTTGTCCGTCCTGATGCTGAAGTCCCTCCCCCATCAGCGTCGTCCGTCCTGAAGTGGCGCCGATCAGGAATCCGCGGCACCGCTGATCGGTAGCGGCCCAGACAAGATCACCGATCCGCTGAAACCCGAACATCGAATAAAAAATGAAAAAGGGGAGCGATCTGACACCATGGGTGGCATAAGCGGAGGCCGCCGCCGCAAACGAGGCCATCGATCCCGCCTCGGTGATCCCTTCCTCCAAGATCTGGCCGTCCTTGGCCTCGCGATAATAGAGAAGACTCTGAGAATCGACCGGCTCGTAGAGCTGTCCGACATGAGAATAGATGCCGCACTGGCGGAAAAGCGATTCCATGCCGAAGGTGCGGGCCTCATCGGGGACAATCGGCACCACCAGCTTGCCCCACTCTTTGTCGCGCAACAGTTTGGAAAGGATTTTCACAAAAACCATCGTCGTTGAGACCTCGCGGTCGCCGGTCCCCTCGTGGAACTCGGTAAAAAGCGCCTCGGGCGGCGCCTTGACCTTTTTGTTTGGGACATGGCGTTTCGGGACAAAACCGCCCAGCGCCTTCCGCCGTCCGAGAAGATATTGAATCTCGGGGCTCTCCTCCGGCGGCCGATAAAACGGGGCTTCGGCGACTTCTTTGTCTGAGACCGGAATCTGAAAACGGTCGCGAAAGATCTTGAGTTCCTCCTCGTTTAGTTTTTTTTGCTGATGCGTGATGTTTTTTCCCTCCCCCGCCTCCCCCAGCCCGTACCCCTTGATGGTCTTTGCGAGGATGATGGTGGGCGACCCGCGGTTTTCCACCGCGGCCTTGAAGGCTGCATAGACCTTTTCGGGATCATGACCGCCGCGGCGCATCTTGCGGATCTGTTCGTCCGTGAGATTTTCGGCCATTTTTTTCAACCGGTCATCGACGCCAAAGAAATGCCCGCGTGTGTAGGCGCCGCTCTCGACCGAATATTTCTGATACTGGCCGTCCACCACCTCCCCCATCCGTTTTGCCAAAGCGCCGTCGGTATCGCGGGCCAAAAGGGGATCCCAGTCGGAACCCCAGATCAGTTTGATGACGTTCCATCCGGCGCCGCGAAAGATCGCCTCCAGTTCCTGGATGATTTTGCCGTTGCCGCGAACCGGGCCGTCGAGTCGCTGGAGGTTGCAATTAACGACAAAAATCAGATTGTCGAGCCTCTCGCGCGAGGCGAGGGTGATTCCCCCCATCGCCTCCGGTTCGTCCATCTCGCCGTACCCCAGAAAGGCCCAGACATTGGCGTCGTTTCTGGTTTTAAGGCCCCGGTCTTCGAGGTAGCGGTTGAAACGGGCCTGATAGACGGCAGAGAGCGGCGACAGCCCCATCGAGACGGTGGGAAATTGCCAAAAATCGGGCATCAGCTGCGGATGGGGATAGGATGAAAGACCGCCGCCGGGTTCAAGTTCACGGCGAAAATTCTCCAGCTGTTCTTTCGTCAATCTCCCTTCCAGAAAGGCGCGGGCGTAAATGCCGGGTGAGGCATGCCCCTGAAAATAGACGATGTCGGGCGAGTCGCCATCCGCCCCCCGAAAAAAATGATTGAACCCGATTTCAAGCAATGTTGCGGCCGAGGCATAGGTGGAGATATGTCCGCCGATCCCCGGTGAGGCGCGATTGGCGCGGACCACCATGGCCATCGCGTTCCAGCGGATCAGGCTTCGGATGCGCCATTCAAGTTTTCCGTCTCCCGGAAAGGGGGGCTGTTTTTCCGCCGGGATGGTAGTGACGTAGGGGGTGTTGGCTCCAGACGGAGGGACAACGCCGGCCTTTAAGGCCCGCCGATTGAGGGCTTCAAGGAGATGCAAAACCCTTAAAGGCCCGCTCCGCTTGAAAACGGCCTCCAGCGATTCGATCCACTCGCCGGTTTCGAGCGCTTCTTCGTCGACCGTTTGGGAGTTTTGAATTTTCGGATCGGCCATTGTCAGGTTGGTGATTCTATCACGGGCGGCTTGTCAGCGGAATCGATTTAAAAGGGTTGGACTTGAGGGCTTACTTCTTCGCCGATCGAACCAAAGGCGTCGGATCGAAATAAACCTGGTTTCGGCAGATGAGATTGTCTTTGAAGTGAACCAGGCAAACGCCGCGGCATTCGATGATTTTGCCTTCCACCGGAATTTGGGCCTTCCATTTGTTGACAAAACCGTCTTCCAGCGGGAGGGCCTCTTCCTGCGTCCAGACCCAATCGGGATTTTTGGCCAATAACTTTCGAAAGTAGGCAAGGATCTGACTCTTGCCTTTAAGCCCCTGCGGCACATTCGAGTCCGAGTAAAACGCATCCTCCGTATAAAACGAGGCGAGCTTTTCGGGCTGGTTTCCAGTCCAGGC
>JACQOY010000048.1 GCA_016207765.1 Deltaproteobacteria bacterium
AAATCGCGCCACACTCCGGCTTGGTGGAAAATTTCTATAATAATTTCAGTAAGTTAATTTTATTTAACTTTCCTCGTGGGTCGATTTCAGGCAACATTTGGATAATCTTGCCGATAAGCATGTGCTAACAAAAAGCCATGCCCAAGATCGAGTTAAACAGGCAGGAATCGGAACTGCTGGCCGAGGCGATTGCCTCCTACCGGCAGTTTGTCTCGGGCCATGAGGGGTACGACTCCCTTTTCCCCCACATTTCCAATTTAACCGTTAGTCCGGAGACAATTTCGGAGGCTCGCGATCTTGTCGGCACCTTTCTCCCTTTCGATCATTTCGTGGATAATCCGGCGGCCCTGGAATTTATGGCGCGGTTGAACAGGTCTGTTGCAGACGACATGGCCCCGTTTATTATGGCGCCGCGGGAGCTGTGGCGGGTAAGGGATCTCCTGGCAAGCGAAGAACGGAGCCGTCTGCGGAAGGCCGCCGAGGAGGGGGCGCCGCTTCCGGCCGCGGTTCGCCTGCGCCTTCAAACAGAAAGGGTTCTGCAAGAACGGGCCAGGGCTGGTCAAAAAGAATTCAAGCTGGTTGTTCTTGGGGATATCCACGGAAAATGGACGAAGGTTCAGGAAATATTGGACCTTGAATTTCCTGATGGAAATGGAATCGCCCTGTCGGTCGGCGATCTGGAAAATTATCCCCTTTTAAGCGGGGGGCACCGGATTTATTTTATTTCGGGCAACCACGAAAATTTTTCGCAGGTGGCCCGGATGCGCTGGGCCGCTTTGTCCCCATTCGATGAAAATTATTCGCCGATTTTTGCGGGGGATCTTCTCCGATTGGGGGGGCTCACCGTTGCGGGGATTCCGGGCGTTTACTCCCCCTGGTTTTTTGACCATCCCCGGTATTCCCCGATGAAATATTTCACTCCCGATGACTTCAGGGCACTTGAAGCGTTGCGGACTCCTGTTGATATTCTGCTGTTGCACGAGGCCCCCCACGGCGTCGGATTTGAGAAGGAAGGGGAAGACTTGGGAAAGCCCTTGTTGACCGGGCTGGTTGAATTCTTGAAACCCCGGCTGGTTTTCTTTGGCCATCACCATGTCGGGTTTCGTGGAAGCCACGGCGATACAATGATTGTGGGATTGGAGAAGGCAATACAATCTTATGTGGTGATTAAATACGATTCGGAAAGAGGGGGGCTTTTTCTCCAAAGGCCCAGCGTGGATGTTTCAAGGGGAACCGCTATTTTTGGCCCGGCCATTCCTTTAAACAGGAAAGAAAGGTTTGCCGCCCTTCTGGAAAATCGGCATCGGGAAAACGTCCGCGCGACGCTTAAGGCCAAGTTCCTTGAGGAACTTCTCCCCAAAATCGAAGAGAGAGAATTTAAGGCCCGGATCCGCGCCGCCGCCGCCATTAACGAGGCAATCCCGTATGTGGCCTCCTATCTTGCCGCTTTGGAGGCGAGTCCCTATCTTTCGGTTGAAGAGAAAAAAGATGTCTTAACCCAAATTTTTCAGGAAATGCGCCAGCCGGGAGGCGTTCCTGCGTATGCCATGAATGATGTCAACCGGGCCTTCGAGATGTTTCTTAGGGAATGGGGCTTGGTTGATGTTGAAAACCTTTTTATTCGGGAGGTAAAGGGATCAGGGCAAGTCGCTCAAGTTGTTTCCCACAGGCTGGCAGATGATAAAAGTAAAGACTTGACCCCGGATCCACCGGATCCAGATTCCATCACCGATACAGGTCCAAAAAAAATACTCCCATTTAAAGGGACGCGCGTCCCGGTTCTTTTGCTTGGCGCGGGGTTGGCCGCGGGCGCCTTGAATCATGCGGAGTTGCAGGCCCGCGCCGTGGAACCGTTTATGGATTCAGCACCGACAACAGAGGTTTTGCAGGATGAAGCCACCATGTCGGCGGAGACGGAAACCTGTTGGGTTGATGGCGAAAAGGTTGACGCGGAAGAAGGGGACGATCCGCTTTCCCTCACCCACCCAAGCGGTCTCTCCCGATGGGCCTTTGCCTCCCGCGCCCCCTCGCTTTCCGTGGCCCGTTCCGCCATCCTTTTTCGTGCATGATGCCCGGTTTGGCAAAGAGGTCAATCGCGTTAATCGCTCAAGTAAACGAATATCGCTTCGTCAAGCTTTTCGAGAAAGTCGCCGGGCGCCATGCCGATCGTTTCCCGAAGGCGGATCTTGTTGACCTGCCGAATTCCCGGAATGACGGCGTAAGCATCTTCTTGGGCGCCGATGCGGCTTTTCAGCCGAAGAGGCCAGATTTCGGGCTCCCGGCTGGAGAGAGGGACGACAACAACCGTCGGCAGATGATCGTTTTGGTCCGAGTTGGAAACAACAATAGCCGGTCGCAGTTTGCCGAATTCGGGGGGATGAGCCGGTTCAAGATTGACCCAACAGACAGAGCCGCGTTTCATCAAGACCCCTTCTTGCGTGACGGGGGACGCGCCAGATCGGCCGCGTCCCAGTCGTCAAGCCAGGCCTCTTCATCGGGATGATCCTTTAAAAAGGCGGTATATTTGCCGGCCGACTCGGCCATCCTTTTCCTTTTGACGGCGTCTTCCAGAATGTCCCTGACAAAAGCCGAGAGGCTTAATCCCCTGGGGCGCATGGCGTTTAACTTGCCAAGTAGAGGATTTTCTATTTTTAAAGTAGTAGCATGCATACTAAATTAGTATAATTTATAACATGATTTG
>JACQOY010000055.1 GCA_016207765.1 Deltaproteobacteria bacterium
AAATTAGATCGTGTTTTGGGTTATCAGTTGGAAGGATTGCTTGGGAAGGGTTCCTTTTCCGAGGTTTATAAAGGAAGGAAGGGGAAGCATCTGGCCGCCATCAAGCTGATGCGTCCCCAAAGGGGAACTCATGGGGGGCATGAATCGATGATTGATCCCCAAACGATCCTTTCATCCCTTCGCTACGAATTTTGGGTATTAAAAGATCTGGCACACTCCAACATCGTCCGGTTGTTTGATTTTGGCCAACTGGATGACGGCCGTATTTTTCTCATCGAAGAATTTATTGAGGGACAAACCCTCGATCAATTTTGCGGCCACCGTCCCTTTGTCGAATGCGAACCGGTTTTTATCGGCATGCTTCAGGGGCTTCAGGAACTCAACCGGTGGCATATTGTTCATGGCGATCTAAAGCCGGCAAACATCCTTGTCTGCACCGGCAATGAGGGTCCCATAGCCAAAATTCTCGACTTCGGCATGGCAAAGGCGGAACAAATTTTTCCCGGTGCAACGGCCCCTTTAGGGGGAACGCCTGCCACGATGGCGCCCGAGGTTATCCTCAACCGCCCTTCTGACCACCGCTCCGATCTCTATAGTCTGGGGGTTAGTTTTTATTCCGCCCTGACGGGAAAAAATCCGTTTGTCGGGAAAACCGTTGACGAAACCTGCAAAGCCCATCTGCAAAAAATTCCGGAACCAATCGGGATTCTCCGAAACGACATTCCTCCGCTGTGGGCTGAATTGATTCACCGACTGATCGCAAAAAATCCGGCGGATCGCCCCCAATCGGCGCTCAAGGTTTTAAGTCTTGTGACGAGGGAATCGTTTGTCCTCGCCCCAACGGCATTTGTGGGAAGAAAAGCAACCATCGATCGTGCCTTGTCGATTCTTCTCAATCGAAAAGATAAAGAAAAGATTTCAATTGTGGTTGAAGGGGATCCGGGAATCGGTGTCAGCCGGTTTTTACGGGAGTTGTTCTATCAGGTGATTGGCCAAAAACCTTCGTTACGGAAAACAATTTCGCTGGTTGAACAGGATTCACCTCCGAAAACCGATCTTCTCCTGATCGATGGTTCGACCCTGCTCACCATCAATCCACCCACCACCCATCGGGTGGAAAAAATTGAACTTAAACCGTTTACCCGGGCCGAGTTGCTTGAATGGTTGTCGCTGGTATTCAACCTGCGCGAAATTCCGGATGACTTCATCGATCGTCTCCACGGCATTTCAAAGGGAAATCCGGGCACCGTCTGGAGCTTTTTGACCTGGTTATCGGAACAAAACGTCCTTGCCGACGCATCAGGACGCGTAACGACCTCCACATTATCGCTGATCAATTGGGAGTACTTGTTGTCCGGCGTGGGCGAACAATTTGAGGAAAGTTTTGAGTGGATTTTCAGCGAAATCGGACGCCGCGTCCAAAGGCGGGAGATCCGCGAGGAAGATCCATTGTGGGCAAAATTGTTTCAATTGATTGATGCCATCAAGGATGGCGCTGAGCGACTTAAAAAAAGGGCCTTGGGCCTGGCCAAACAGGGGGAAGCGCTGATTGACGAGGGAAAATGGGAAAGGGCGCGGGAGGTTTTGAATTCGGCGCTGGAAATTTTTCGAAACGATGCCCGCCTTGCGCTGGAAGAAATCAGGACAAGAAACTTTCTGGCCTACATTCAACTGCGCCAGGGACGGGTGAGGGAAGCGATAGAGGCCTTTGAATTGTGCCGGGATGAAATGAGGCAAAAGTTGTCCCCCGATGAGATCCGGAAAATCGCGAATCTCGACCTGGGTCTTGCCTATCTTCAGGCCGGTGATTATCGGAAGGCGGTTTCGCAACTTGAGGAAGAGCTCAAACAGGCCGAACCGTCCAGAGAGACGGCAATTTTTTACAATATCGCGCAATCATGGGCGGGAAGCGGTGACACCGCGCGGGCCGAGGAATACTTCCACAAGGCCCTGAAAGGGGCGCGCGATAATCGGGATCCCGCGTTTATTCTCCGGGCCCTCAATGGTTTGGGGAATATTTTGCGTGGATCCGAAAGATGGAATGGTGAGCGAGGATCGGATTTATTCCGTCCGAGCGAACGGGGGGTACGGGGGCGCCAGCGGCAAAGCCCCCGATTTAAAGAGGCGCTTGGTTTTTACAGCGAGGCCCTGGAGGTGGCCTTGGCCATCAGCGATAACAGTTCAGCCTCCGCCGCCAGCCAAAATCGGGGGGCCCTTTGCGCCTCAAAGGGTCTCTACGACGAGGCCATCCACGATCTTCAGGATTCCCTCAAATATGCCGGGAAGATTGCGGTCCATTACGCCTTTGAGAAGCGTTTGATTTGCCGATCGTATGTCGAACTGGGAGAGATAGCCGTCTCGCGCGGCAGGCCGAGGGAGGGGATCAATCCTTTGGACAGAGCCTGGCACATGGCTGAAGCCGACGAAGATCTTGAAAATTTTCGTTTCTGGGTTTTGCTGGGGAGGGCCCGTGTCTGGAAGGCCTTAAAAGACGATGAGGCCCTGAAAAAGGAACTCGCCCGGCTCAATTTTTATGCCGATAACGAAGAAAAAAGAAAAGAGGCGGATGAGTTGATGCAGTCGATCACAAAACAGGCCGGACCGGATGAGACAAAGGCGGAGTCGATTTTCGCGCCGGAGCTGGAGGCGCTTTTGAGGATCAACCGTGATCTGGTGGGGGAAATGCCGCTTGACGATCTGTTGAGGCGCCTTCTAGGTCATGCCATTGAATTATCAGGGGCGGAACTGGGTGTTTTGCTCACGGCCGATGAAAAAGGAAATCTTACCCCCGCCTTAAGTCTGAACGCAACGTTGTCTCCCGAATTAAGCGAGATTTCCTTTTCGGTCGCGAAGCGCGTTCTTGAAACGGGCAAGACCGTCAAATCGGCCGATGCAAAGGCCGACGAACAATTCAACCAGTATGCCTCGGTCATTGCGCTCAATTTGAGGTCGATCGTCGGGGTGCCGATTGTCTTTCGCGGCAAATTATTGGGGGTGCTCTACCTTTCACATCGTTATCGTCATGGGGCCTTTGACGATCGTCTGATACGAACCCTCGATGCATTTGCCGATCAGGCGGGGCTCGCATTGACGAATCATCAGCTGTTGGAATTCTATCGAAACGCCCAAGAGAAGTTAAAAGCCGATCTGGATGAATCGCAGGTCGACCTCAAGCGCACGCGCGAAAAAATCAGAAGCCTGCCGGATGACCTCAAATATAAATTAACCGATCGGCCGATGTTAACCCGCTCACCGGCCATGATTGAATTATTAAAGGCGATGGATCGTCTTGCGGAGTCGGCCGTATCGGTTGTTATCAATGGTGAGACGGGGACCGGAAAAGAATTACTGGCCCGCTATATCCATGAGAATTCACCGCGGAAACAAAAGCCCTTTAGTGCGGTCAATTGCGGGGCGTTGCCGGCCAATTTGATTGAAAGTGAACTCTTCGGACATGTGAAAGGGGCCTTTACCGGGGCTGATCGCGATAAGGTTGGATTAATTGAGGCGGCAAACGGCGGCACTTTGTTTCTTGATGAAATCGCCGATCTCCCCCTTGATCTTCAGGTAAAACTGCTCAGGGCATTGCAGGAGCGGGAGGTTTTGCGTGTTGGAGACCGTTCGGCGCGACCGGTGGATATCCGTGTGGTGGCCGCTTCCCACAAAAATCTTCGCTCTGCAATGGAGATGAAGAAATTCCGCGAGGATCTTTATTACCGTCTCGCCGGATTTGAGGTGACGCTCCCCGCCCTTCGGGAACGATTGGAAGACATTCCCTTGTTGGCGGAATATTTTCTCAAGGAATACCGGCTCGAAATGAAACGAAAAAAACCGGAGCGGATCGGCGGCGCCCTCATGAAAATACTGGAGGAATATTCCTGGCCGGGAAATATCCGGGAGTTGAAAAATTTTACGGCGACCACGGCGGCGCTTTGTGAAAAAATGGTTCTTAATGCCGATTCGATTCCAAAATATTTGCAGGAAAGAATCGTGGGTAGGGGCGTATTGCCCCAAGGAGGGACCACTTCGTGGCAATACGCCCCTACATCCGGTTTTTATCACTCCGGCCTCTCGTGGGCCGATCACGAGCGTCTTGTCTTTGTCAGCGCCTTGGCGGCTCTTGACTTTGATGTCCCGCGCACAGCCTTGAGTCTGGGTATCAGTATAGCCACCGCCTATAAATGGATGCGCGAAAACCACTTTCGCGAGACGGCCTCCGAATGGCAAAAAAAAGTTTTTCCCTATTCCGAAGGGACGCGCCTCACCCAAATTCGCAAAAATGTTTTTTCCCAAATCGCCAAAAAATATCCAGGTCAGCCCTACAAGGCCGCCCGTGAATTGAATGTGGCCCCGATGACGTTTTATAAGTGGACTAAACAATTCCCCCCACCACAAGTTCGGGAATCCTGATGGTCGGAATCGTAACGGCGGCGGATTCTTCTCGCGGGACAAGGGCACGGCCGATCTGGCGGACGAGGCGCGCCAGTGGACGCTGGGGTTAAGTGCTGGAAGTAGTATATGGGGTGTGGGAGGAAACCTCTCACGCCGCCCGTTTGAGGGACTTTGACAAAAGATGTTTGATCAGGGCCTGATAGGGAATGTCCTCGGCGCTCGCCTTGGCGCGCAATTCATTAAGAAGATAGGTGGGCAGACGAATCGAAATCACCTGAGTGGGAGGAGCCGGGGGAAGTTTAAGCCCGAGATCCCTCAGAGAAAGACTTTTTGAAGGATTGATCCACGCGGTCGTATCCTGTTCGTCATAATCCTCGATTTCGTGCCGTTTTTTCTTCATATACCTTCCTTTCTTTTCGCGAGGCCGTCCGGGCGGTAATGATCCGCAACCTGGACTTCCGAAGAGTAAATCCGACCGTTAAGACCCTGTTTTCCAACCCCTTGCCGTAGAGGATATAGCGTTTCTCACTTCCTGTTGTGTGCTTCAAATCCTCAAAGATCTTGTGTTTCTCATCGTAAAAACTGCTTTCGGCTTCAAGGGCGGACACCCCGTGTTTCAGCTCGTTTTTTTGGATGTTCCACAGGTCCCAATCGAACCGGCTTTCCTTCAATTCAAGCATAAGATTATCGTGAATTATTTGTAGTGTCAAGCACTACATAATCGGTGGCAAAACCTTGAGCAAACTCCGACCTTCCCTTTATTTCACCACCCCTCCCACAACAAGCTCCGGGATCCTGATAGTGGGTATTGCATCGGCCACCGGCGCCCCTTGACCGTCCTTGCCGCAGGTACCGATGGAAAAACCGAGATCACTGCCGACCATGTCGATCATTTTCAGGACATCCGGGCCGGTGCCGGTCAAGGTTGCCCCCCGAACCGGTTCGCCGATTTTGCCATGTTCAATGCGGTAACCCTCACTCACCTCGAACATGAAATCTCCATTTACCGTGTTTACCTGTCCCCCCCCCATCATTTTGACAAAAAGCCCTTTGTCGACCGAACGGATAATAACCTCCGGATCGTCGGTGCCCGGCGCGATCATCGTGTTGGTCATCCGGACGATCGGTTTATGCTCATACGATTCGCGTCGTCCATGGCCGTTTGATTTTGTGTTCATTTTCATGGCGGTGAGGCGATCGTACATATACGTTTTTAACACGCCGTTTTCGATCAGCACCGCTTTTTGCGCGGGGATTCCTTCGTCATCAAAAGAGTAGGATCCCCTTTTACCGGGATAAGTGGGGTCATCCCATACGGTCACCTTGGGAGAGGCGATAACCTGCCCCAATTTACCCTCGTAGACCGACATTCCTTCGCAGGCCAGGTCGGCTTCCAGACCATGTCCAACCGCCTCGTGAACGAGAGTTCCCCCGGCCTCGGATGAGATGATTACCGGCATGGTTCCACCAATGGCCCGCATGGCGGTCAGATTGATTATCGACCGGGCCACCGCTTGACGAACCGTCGCTTCGACATCCTGTTCGGTGAAAATTTCGTATCCCGCATGCCCGCCCATGGAATGATAGCCGGTATGGTAATTTTTTCCGTCGGAGGCGGTGACAAAAATGGAAAGAACGGCAAGGGTTCTGGGGGAGACGACAAGGTCTCCCTCCGAATTGGCGATTTCGACATGGCGGATGGTGTCGGAATAGCGGAGGCGCACCTGGACAATCCGCTTGTCCAGCGACCACGCCAGTCCTTCAGCCTTGCGGATCATGGCCACCTTATCGTCGGTGGAAACCCCGGCCGGGTCGATTTGAACGGGAAAAACAGTTTTGGGTTTGCGCGTTTTCAGGTTGATGGCGCGTGTGAAATTTTTTCCGGCCATCGCCCCGGCTGTTTTTGAGGCAAGATTCAAAAGGGAAGGGGGGTCTGGTTCATTGGTGAATCCGTAAGCGGTTTTCAAGTTGGCAAGCAGTCTTAAACCGGCGCCGCTATCCACCCCGGAGACGACGCTCTCTATTTTTTTATCCTCGCAGGTGATTTTGGTGCCGTGCGTCCGCTCCAGATAAATCTCCGCGAAATCGCCCCCTTTGGAGAGGAGTTTTTTGAGGATGTCATCTGCGGGAAGTTTGTCGAGCATGCAAACAATAAACAAAATTCGTTGCAAAATCGCAAGGATTTATCTAAGACAAGCCAGCCACTTGGTGGCCACCCTCATGAAGAAACAATCTCCCATCGGCATCATCGGCGGCAGTGGCCTCTATTCGATGGCCGATTTCCGGCTGAAAAAAAAGATCGCGCTTAAAACCCCTTTTGGAAAGCCTTCTGATTCCTTTCTCCTGGGCGAACTTGAAGGAAAACAGGTGGTCTTTCTTCCCCGCCACGGGATCGGCCATCGTTACACCCCCACCGAAGTCAACTATCGCGCCAACATCTGGGGAATGAAAAAGCTGGGCGTTGAGGCGGTTTTTTCCGTCTCGGCTGTGGGTTCGCTGAAGGAAGAAATCAAACCGGGGCATATGGTGGTGATCGACCAGTTTATCGACCGGACGCGCGGGCGAATTGCGACTTTTTTTGAGAAAGGGATCGTGGCGCATGTGAGCTTTGCCGACCCGGTCTGCGGCAATCTCCGCCGACAGCTGATTAAAGCCTCCACCGATGCCGGGGCCGTTACCCATGAAAAGGGGACCTATGTCTGCATGGAAGGGCCGATGTTTTCAACAAAGGCGGAATCGCATTTCTACCGAAGCATCGGCGCCGACGTCATCGGCATGACCAATCTCACCGAGGCAAAGCTTGCCCGTGAGGCGGAAATCTGTTACGCAACGCTTGCCCTTTCCACCGACTATGATTGCTGGCATCAAGGCATAGAGCCGGTCACGGCGGATGAGGTAATCGCCGTCTTGAAACAAAACGTGGTGATGGCGCAGAAGATCCTTAAAAAAGTCGTGCATCGTTTTAATGCGCCTGCGGAGTGTGCCTGCCGTCATGCGCTTTGCCACGCAATCGTCACCGATCGGAAAAAAATCCCGGCGTCAACGAAGCAGAGGCTGAAATTGGTCGCGGGAAAATATTTATAGGAGAAAACATCATGTCCATTCTTGTCATCGGTTCAGTCGCTCTCGACACCGTTACCACGCCGTTCGGCGCCATCACCGAGGGATTGGGGGGGTCCGGGACCCATTTTGCGATTTCCGCCTCGTACTATACCGACATCCATCTGGTGGCGGTGGTCGGGGCCGATTTTCCCGCCGAACATCTCCGCTTTCTTGAATCGCGGAAGATTGATCTTCGGGGGATTGAAAAAGTTCCGGGCAAAACCTTCCGGTGGACGGGAAAATACGATTACGACTTAAACAACGCCCAAACCTTGAAGACGGAACTCAATGTTTTTGAAAAATTCATGCCGAAGGTGCCCGATGCCTGTCGCGATATCGAGTATGTCTTTCTGGCCAATATCGACCCCGATCTCCAGCGGCAGGTGATTGAACAGGTGAAAAAACCGAAACTGATCGCTTGCGATACGATGAACTTCTGGATTCAGGGAAAGCGCGATTCGCTGATTCGAACCATTTCCAAGGTGGACATCCTCACCATCAATGAAGGAGAGGCGCGGCTACTGGCTAAGGAATCGAACCTTATCCGCGCCGCCAAAAAAATTCATGCCATGGGGCCGAAGACCATCATTATCAAACAGGGGGAGTACGGCGCCCTCCTGCTTCATGAGGAGCATATTTTCTCGGCTCCGGCCCTTCCCCTCGAAGATATCAAGGATCCGACCGGTGCGGGGGACAGCTTCGCCGGCGGTTTTATGGGGTATCTGGCCAAGACGGGCGACCTTTCACTGCCAAGCCTTAAAAAAGCGGTGATTGTGGGGAGCGCCATGGCCTCGTTTAACGTAGAGGCCTTCAGCTGTGACCGGTTTCGGAATCTTGCGATGGATGAAATACGCGAACGTTACCGGCTGTTCAAACATCTTTCGCATTTTGATGAGATTGAACTATGATAGTAACGCACAAAACCACCGCCGTTATTCTTAAAAAAATCCCCTATTCCGAGTCGGATATGATCGTCTGGTGGCTGGCCGGCGATGGGAGAAAACAGGGGGGATTCGCCCCTTCGGCCCGGTCGTCGCAA
>JACQOY010000050.1 GCA_016207765.1 Deltaproteobacteria bacterium
GCGCCCATAGACTTAGGGGACCATTTAATTTCATGGGTCTCGAATGAAGATAAGTGCTTGACTGCGCTAACTTACTGCCTCCCTAAACACAACCAAAAACATATGGTATTTTCCATTCGGTGTTTTTTTGTTTCAGCCTTTTCATCGCCTGGATTTTAAACCTTAGGCCGCGGTTTCGCACAACCGGAGATATTCGATGGCCACTGTTTTCCAGTCGTAATTTTGGGAAAGGGCAAGAGAATGGCGGGACATTTCTTTAAGCAAATCTTCGCGATGGATCAGCTGAAGAAGAATTTCGGCCAGCGCCTCCGGATTTTTGGGGGGAACCAGATAACCGTTTTTCCCTTCACAAATCAGCTCGCGGGTTCCCGCCACACTGGTGGCCACCACCGGAAGCCCCATCGCCATCGCCTCCAGCACCACGTTGGGCATCCCTTCATCGTTGGAGGGGAGAACAAAAAGATCAACCGAGGAATAAAAGGTCTTGAGCGTTTCACGATCGCGCCATCCCAAAAAGAAAACATCATCCCGGATTCCCAGATAGGCGGTGAGATCTTCGAGTGAAGACCGCATGGGGCCGTCCCCCACAATCCAGAGCTGAACCGGCTTTTGAAGATGCGGTTTCATCCTTGCAAAGGCCTGAAGCAATGTATCGATCCCTTTTTGTTCCGTGAGCCGGCCGGCGGTCATCAGGCGAAAAGCGGGGGGATTTGGTTTCTCCCCTCCGCCTTGACCCCAGAGAGGGGCCACTTTGTGGGGGGGGAGGGTTAAGGAAAAAAAACTCGAATCAACGCCGTTGGGAATCATTTCGATGTCCAAACCGCGACCGGTATTCAGCGCCAGTCTTTTCAAGCCCTCGCTGTTGGCGACGACACTTTGAGCCCCTTTCCACAAAAAGCGGATCAACCGCGCGGTCACCCGGTGGTAAAACCAGAGTTGAGTCGGCATGAAACCGGGGACATCCCCGCCACGGAGAGAGACGATGTAGGGAATACGATAGAACCTTTTCAAGGCCCAGGCCGCCGGGGCGCCGGGAATGGTGAAAAAGGCGATGCTCATATCGGGGCGCCAGCGCCGCACCCATTTGAGGGCGTAAAAAATCGACGAAAGCATGAATACGGCCATTTCAAAGATCCGACATTTTTCCCGGTAACGGCGAAGGGTGGGAATCCGCACAATCAAATAGCCGTCACGGGTTTCTTTGTTCGGCAATCCTTTAAACCGGGAGGTAAGAACCACAACTTGATGCCCAAGCCGGGCCATCTCCCGCGCAATTTGGGCATTGGCATTTCCCCCGCCACCCCCCAACGGAGGGAACTCGTAATTGATGAAAAGAAGACGCATAATTTTGTATGTTTCGTTCTGTGGCCAAACACCGTGAGCCACGTAATTTACATACACCAAGCCCTTG
Source organism: Deltaproteobacteria bacterium (assembly GCA_016207765.1). Classification (GTDB taxonomy): domain Bacteria; phylum UBA10199; class UBA10199; order UBA10199; family SBBF01; genus JACQOY01. The sequence goes on from JACQOY010000050.1 coordinate 1,412, forward strand.
CAAATTACACAGTAACTATTTGACTTTGCTAACGTATTTTATTTCAGAATTCAACAGAAAAATTTCGCGCAACTTTTCTTGCGGCCTGCCGATAATAAGAATGATTTTAGGTTTGACTCGTCGCGTCACGAATGTTAGGGGACGCCCATAGCTTGAACCTCACATAGTACGTCACTTCGCTCTCATCCACTCACTTAATCGCGTTTTATCGACATAACGAGTCGGTTCTTTGTTTTGCCAAAGGGGTCAAGAAAGGGATTAAAATGAAGAAGTACTTTTTTGTCATCATGATCATGGTTTATGCCCTCATGGGAACAGCCTGTACAAAGCCGGGAACCCATTCAAGCCTCAAACTTAACGATGCATCCAAAAAGGAAAAACTTCCGGATGCCGTTATTTTCGGCCGGGCCTCCTGGTATGGCGTCCCCTTTCATGGGCGGACAACGGCCAACGGCGAACGCTATAACATGTACGATATGACCGCCGCCCATAAATCCCTTCCTTTCGGTTCCACCCTCCGCGTGATCAATTTGACCAACAACCGTATCGTCACGGTGCGCATCAATGACCGTGGCCCCTATATTCCGGGACGGGTGCTCGATCTCTCTTATGCCGCCGCCACCGAGCTCGACATGATTCATGAGGGGGTGGGAAAGGTGAAAATCGAGGTTTACAAGCCGGAACCGAAACTGGTCGCCAAAAAATAAAGTTCCACGGAGATCACAATTCTTCCGCAAGATTGGCACTGACAGGAAGGTGTGCCGGTTTTGAGTCTTTGAGGCTTGACTTGAGTATTTTCTCCAGTTCGCCGACATGCTCCACATCATGGGGATAAGAATAAAGTTCATACTCGAGACGGGGCTTAAAACCCCCGCATGAGCCGTTGTCAAACGATGCCGCCTTCACAAAACTTGCGCGAAGCCTTTCCCCCACAAGATTCGCCGTCTGACGGTTGAGCCCCGGAAAGAGGATAAGCACCTGTCCGGGATAAA
>JACQOY010000061.1 GCA_016207765.1 Deltaproteobacteria bacterium
AGCCGTCTGCAACAGGCGCCGCTGTGGCATTACATCAACACCTGTCAGTACCGTTACGATGGACAGTATTCCCGCTACAACACGGTTCCCAAAAACGACATGACGCCCAAGCATACGGCCGACACCATCGTAACAGCCGTGCGCAACGGCTGGATGCCGTTCTATCCGCAGTTCAAGCGGAATACGCTGGAGCTTGGAAAGGAAGCCGTGGCCAAAGGCGCCAAAGATGACGAGGGAATCACGCAGTATGTGTTTGAAAAATTGAAATCAAAACAACTGGAGTACTCGGTTGCGGATCCGGAGGCGGAAGAAAATCATCCGAGGGTCTGGTATATCTGGCGCGGCAATGCCATTACCGGAAGCATGAAGGGGCATGAATATGCCTTCGAGCATTATCTCGGCACCCATTCCAACCTGATTGCAAAAGATTCTCCTCAACACACGAAAGAATTGAAATGGCATGAGATCGCGCCAAAGGGGAAAATGGATCTCGTGGTGGACTTAAACTTCCGAATGGATTCGTCGGCGCTCTATTCAGACATTGTCCTCCCAGCGGCCTCTTGGTACGAAAAAGCCGATTTGAACAGCACGGATTTGCATTCGTTCATTCACCCCCTCTCCGCCGCCATCGCGCCGGTCTGGGAATCGAAGACCGACTGGAACATCTTCAAGGAACTGGCAAAGGCAACCGGCGAGGCCGCCAAAAAATACCTGCCGGAAACGCAGATTGATATCGTCGCATCACCCCTGTCGCATGATACGGCCGACGAGATTACCCAGCCAAGCGTGAAAGATTGGACCAAGGGAGAATGCGAGCCGGTTTTGGGGAAGACCATGCACAAACTCTCCGTGGTCCGGCGCGATTACACGAAACTTTATGAAAAGTTCATCACGCTCGGTGAAAACGTGAAGACCAAAGGATTGGGCGCGCACGGAAACCATTACCTGTGCGCGGAAGAATATGACGAAATGATCGCCTCCAACCATTTCCCGGTCGAAAAAGTGGACGGAAAGGTCTATCCGTCGCTAAAAGAGGACGAATCGGCGGCCAACGCCATCCTGCATCTCTCCACATTGACAAACGGCGTTCTCACGGTGCGTGCTTACGAGAACATGGAGAAAAAAACAGGGTTGAAGCTCGCCGATCTGGCGGAGGGGAGCAAGGATGTCCGAATCCGTTACGCCGATCTTCAGGCCCAGCCGCGGAGATACAACACCTCCCCGCTCTGGTCCGGGTTGATGAACAACGGCAGGGCTTACTCCGCCTATACCTATAATGTGGAGCGGCTTGTTCCGTGGCGGACACTGACGGGACGTCAGCACTTCTATCTTGACCACGAAATGTACATTGCCTACGGAGAAAACCTGCCGACCTACAAGCCGTCGCCAAAACCCGAAGTTTATGGCGATCTGAAGGAAACACTGAAAAACGGAACAGCGAAGGTGTTGAACTGCCTCACCCCCCACGGCAAGTGGCACATCCACTCCACCTACATGGAAAATCTCCGCATGTTGACCCTTTCCCGCGGCTGTGAGCCTTGCTGGTTGAGCGAGAAAGATGCGGAAGATCTGGGCATCAAAGACAACGACTGGGTTGAGGTCTACAACGACCACGGGGTCTATTGCACCCGTGCGTGCGTTAGTTCCCGAATTCCCAAGGGGGTGTGCATCGTTTATCACGTTCCGGAGCGCACCGTAGGCATCCCCAAATCGCAGGTCCGGGGAAACAAGAGGGCCGGCGGACATAACAGCTTCACGCGGATTCATCTGAAGCCGAATTACCTGTGCGGTGGATATGGGCAGTTTTCGTATCACTTCAACTATTGGGGGCCCATTGCTTCAAACCGGGATACCCATGTGACGGTCAAAAAAATGGACAAGGTTGTATTCTAATCCCCCTCTCCCTTGAGGGGAGAGGGTTGGGGAGAGGGTGAAGAAAATATGGACATTCGTTCACAAATTTCGATGGTGTTTCACCTGGACAAATGCATCGGTTGTCACACCTGCTCGATCGCCTGCAAGAATATCTGGAC
>JACQOY010000070.1 GCA_016207765.1 Deltaproteobacteria bacterium
AAAATTTTGGGCATTTTTATGGTTGTGTGAATCAAAAGCTTTAAAACCTGCGAGCACGGCGTGCGAGCGGGGGAGGCTCCTGTGGCTTTGCAAGTGTAGGGGGCGACGTGAGCCCCTCAAAATAGATCGTGAATGATATTCGTCCGTTATAACGGGAGTCTATGAACTGTTCTTCTATTCAGGAAAACCTCGTTGATCTTCTCTATGGGGAGGTTTCGGCTTCTGCCAAAGAGGCCAAACTTCATCTGGATTCCTGTTCGTCCTGCCGTGAGGAAATGAGTCAATTAGTTGAAATCAGGTCGATTTTTAATCAACTTCCCGATCACGAAGCGCCTTCTTATCTGATGGAAAATGTCTTGGCATTGGCCCGGTTGACGCCTCATTCCCGGGAAGAAAAGGGGGAGGGGTGGTTGTCCCGTTTTCTGAAGCCTTTTACCGTTTTGGGTCTTCCTCAGGTTCCTGTCACTGTTGCTGTAGGGATGGTTTTAGCTCTGATTGTTCTCTTTAATTCCTCCCGTTCCCCTTTGAACACCCTTCCTCAAGGAAGGGGGGGGGATATTGCGGTGCGGGAGGGGCCTGTGGGGGTTCCGGGTGGTCTCTTTGTCGCGGATGAAGCGGCCCTGAGAGAGCGTGTTTTGGTCAACCCCTTTGAAATTGAAAATCCCACATTTGACCTGAAATACCGCCTCCCGAATGCCCCCCAAGGGGGGACCTTGTCCGATTTTAACGCAATGACGATGGAAAATGACGAATCGGTTGCCGACATAGAGGCCCTCTTGGGCCAGCGAAGAAAAATGTTGGTGGAAGCCGATGCCGACAGCCTGATGATGCGCGGCCGACGCTTGAAATCGATGGGACGGGTCGATATGGCCCTCAAGGATTTCGAGACAATTTACCGTTTTTACCCCGATTATACCTATATCGGCGATGTCCTCATGTACCGGGCTCAATGCTACGCTTTTTTGGGAAGTTACGACAAGGCTTTGGAAAGTCTTAAGGTTTATACCCAAAAATTCCCCGACAAGGCCCCTTTAATCGGGCCGATGCTGGAGCAATTAAGGGGGGAAAAAGAGAAGGAAGGGGCCGCGCTGAACGAGTAATTTGGCCTTGCCACCCTGGACTTCCCGTTTAAAAAAACCTGCTTTACAATAACGAAAATGCTGTGCTACAAGGCTAACCCCTATGTCATTGTATGGACCACGAAAACAGGAAGTGATCGGGCGTTACCGGCGGAACGAGAAAGATACCGGTTCTCCCGAGGTGCAGATCGCCCTCTTGACACAAAGAATCGCCGATCTGACAAAGCACTTTGAAACGTACAAGAAAGATCATTCCAGCCGTCGCGGCTTGCTCAAAATGGTGGGCCGGCGCCGGAGGCTTCTGCGTTATTTGGAGCAGAGCCGGAGAGATCGTTATTCCAAACTGATTGAGGAGCTTGGAATCCGGAAGTAATGAAAATCGAAGGCGTGGTTTAAGAGAGGTGGAACTGATAATTTAGTCGGTTTTGTAGGGGTGTACGGCTGTGCGCCCGTACTGAACAGCCTAGATTATCAGTCCGAAAAAGCACCGTATCTTTAATCCCCTTTAATTTTCGTCCTTCCTCCATTCCAGGCCATTTCATTTATGGCGACACGTGTATCAACACAACTTGGCGGACGCGAAATAGTCATCGAATCGGGCAAGCTGGCCCGGCAGGCTGGAGGATCGGTCACCGTTTCCGCCGGCGATACGATTGTTTTGGTTACGGCCACCGGGTCATCTGCGCCCAAGGCGGTTGATTTTCTCCCCCTGACCGTCGACTTTATCGAAAAAACCTTCGCGGCGGGGAAGATTCCCGGCGGCTTTTTCAAGCGCGAAGGGCGCCCCACCGAATTTGCCACGCTGATTTCCCGTTTTATCGATCGCCCCATTCGTCCCCTTTTTCCCGATGGGTATCGTTACGAAACACAGGTGATCGCCACCGTCCTTTCGGTTGATCAGATTAACGACCCCGACACGTTGGCGATTATCGGCGCATCGGCGGCATTGTGTATTTCGGATGTTCCCTTCAGCACACCGGTTGCCGGTTGCCGTGTCGGGCGCATCGATGGAAATTTTGTCATCAACCCGGCGGCCCCCGACATGGAAAAAAGCGACATCGACCTGATTATCGCGGCGACAAAAGATGCCGTGGTAATGGTGGAAGGGGGAGGGGATGAAGTTCCCGAAAAGGATCTGGTGGATGCCATCCAGTTTGCCCATCGATCCCTCCAGCCGATGCTCCAGATTCAGAAAGATCTTGTGGCCAAGGTTGGAAAGCCGAAACGGGAAATGCCTCCCGAGGTAAAAGACGAGGCAATTGCAAAGGGGGTGAAGGGGGTTGAAAAGAAGGTGCGCGAGGCCATCGTTATCAAGGCCAAGCATGAGCGTTATAGCGCGTTGGGGGCCATCAAGGACGAATTGGCCGAAAAATTGATTGCCGAAGACGATCCGGAGCCGGGAGTCAAAAAAACCTTGCTGGCAAAAGAATACGAAGAACTCAAAAGTTGTGTCATGCGCGAAATGATTTTGTCCGAATCCAGGCGAATTGACGGACGGGGCTTAAAGGACGTTCGTCCTATCACCTCCGAAGTGGGTGTTTTGCCTCGCACCCACGGGTCGGGCCTCTTCACCCGCGGTGAAACACAGGCGTTGGTTGTGGCCACGCTGGGGAGTTCAGAAGACGAGCAGAGGATCGATTCCATCATGGGTGACGCGAACAAGACCTTCATGCTTCACTACAACTTTCCGCCCTTTTCGGTTGGAGAGGTAAAGCCGTTGCGTTCGCCGGGCCGGCGCGAGATCGGCCACGGGGCCCTTGCCGAGCGTTCGGTTGTCCGCATGCTCCCCCCGCACGAAAAGTTTCCCTATACCATCCGGGTTGTTTCCGAAATTCTCGAATCGAACGGCTCCTCTTCCATGGCCACCGTATGCGGCACTTCGTTGTCGTTGATGGATGCCGGTGTTCCGATCAAGTCGCCGGTTGCCGGCATTGCCATGGGGTTGATCAAGGAAGGGGATCGGGTTGCGATCCTCTCCGATATTCTGGGGGATGAAGATCACCTGGGGGACATGGATTTCAAGGTGGCCGGGACTGACAAAGGGGTCACCGCTTTTCAAATGGACATCAAGATTTCCGGCCTGACGGTGGAACTGATGACAAAGGCGCTGGAGCAGGCGCGTGAAGGGCGTCTCCATATTTTGGGTAAAATGGCCGAAGCCATCACGGAGCCGCGAAGCTCTCTTTCCAAACATGCGCCGAAGATCGTGTCGATTGTCGTTGCCAAGGACAGGATCAGGGATGTCATCGGTAGCGGCGGAAAGAACATCCGCGGCATCATCGAGGCCACCGGGTGCAAAATCGACATCGAAGACGACGGGACGGTGAAAATATTCTCCTCCGACGATTCAGCGATCCAGCAGGCCATCAAGATGGTAAAAGAGCTGACCGCCGAAGTCGAGGTGGGGCAGATCTACGAGGGGACGGTGAAGAAGATCATGGATTTCGGGGCGTTTGTCGAAATCCTCCCCAAAACCGATGGCCTGGTTCATATCTCGGAGCTCTCTCCGGAGCGGGTCCGCCGCGTTGAAGACGTGGTTCGCGAAGGGGACCGCGTGACGGTGAAATGCATCGGGGTTGACGATCGCGGCAAGATCAAGTTGTCGATGAAACAGGTTCCGAAGGGATAATTTTATTCCCCCGCCACGGAGAATCCATGCCGCTGGTGTTTTCGGACAAAGCAGAAGAAGAGATAGAGATAGAGGCAGAAGCAGAGGAAGAGACAGAGGCCGAGACCAAAGTAGGCGCCCATTCCACTGCTTGTCGCCGTACTTGATGTATCCACTGTTGAGCTTGCCTTCTTTGTGCCGGTGCCGGAGGTTGTTTTTGAGGCACCGGTCGTTTTGCCGCTGTTGACATTTGCCGGATGGGTTGCCGTCAATGTGCGGCCGATCATGCGGGTATCGCCGTTTCCATTATTCCGGGTGTTGGATGTCGCGCCGTTGCCGATAGTCTCCCTGCTTGCGAGAAGAATCTTTTCGTTGTTTTTATGGTTGGGCGCGAGATCGGGCGTTTTTTGCGCCGGCTCCGCGTTGGCGGCAAGTTTGTCATGACTTGCGTTGCTTTTGTTCTTTGCCGTCTCCCAGACTGTTTCCTCATTCCCGGTTTTCCCTCTTGTGTTTCTTGTTTCGGTGACGGCAGAGGCCGAGGCGTCGTCTGTCGCAAATTCTCCCTCGAATTCGCTGTCCTCAATCGCGCCCAATGCGACATTCTGTATCGAGGTGTTTCCCGCCACACGTGACTCGATTATTTTCAGATCATCGATGGAGTCCAGCGCCAGATCGGACTCCACGGTCACTTCCTCCAGGATCACGCTGGCTGAGTCGGCGATCGAGAGGGATGAAATGCTGGTCGGATCGATGAAAACCTTTTCGGCGTTGGTGATGGACACATGTCCGTTGATGGTCGAGTCGATGATGGTTACTTCATCGAAGTTATCGAGGTTCACGTCGCGGTTTAAGGCTTTTCCTTCCATGGTGAAGCTCCGGATTGTGGCGATAGTTGCATAGACTTCTTCTTCCGGGGAGGAGTCGCTGAATTCGTCACCATCCTTGTCGCTATCCACCGGTTCCAAAGGGTTCATCTCGGGAACAGCCCACCGGCCATGATGGGTGACAACGCCCAAGTCCAGATCTTCGATTGAGTTGTCGATGAGGAAGGTATCGGTTGTCTGCGGGTTTTTTGTATCCACCCCAAACACCATTGTTGCCAGGTATTTGTCCCCCATGAAAAATTCCAGTTTCGAGGCGACTCCTTTTCTTGCTTTTACCGCGAACGACCCATCGTCATTGGCGACTGTCAGGAAAGAGTCCCCCGTCGAATTGGTCACGAGCACAAGGATGTCACTATCCTCATCGGCCAAATCATCCTTGGCGCTTAAATTCAGATGAAGGGCCGGAATTGAACTGCCGATGGATGAAGCGGGGAGTTCAAGCGCGGAGAATGCTGAAAGATCCTCGGCATCAAGATCGATCTGGCCGCTGATCAATCCAAATCCCGGAGTTGGTCGGGTGGCAGGATTACCCGGATCCGTTCCGCAGGAGAAAAAGAAGATGATACATCCCACTCCGCAGATGCCGAACAGCAAGAGCCAATTTCTGGCCGTTGATTTCACTCTTTCCCCCTTACACCTTTCCCCCACAACGTAACCTCAAATTCTCAAAAGCGTTTTTATTATAGACTATTTTTG
>JACQOY010000063.1 GCA_016207765.1 Deltaproteobacteria bacterium
ATTGAGGCGATGAAGTGATGGATCGTAGGGGCGCAATTCATTGCGCCCACAACAGGGATCGATCGACAATCATTGTTGGGTGCGGTAAATCAACAATCATGATCAATCACCATTTGTGGGCGCGATAAATCGCGCTCCTGCGATTTTTCAATACGATCTTGTCAATTTCCAAACAGGAACATCAAGGACAGATGCAATCCGATGCAGGATGAGAATCGATGGATTGGCCTTCCCCTTTGCAATATCATAAATATAGCCTTTCGAGACGCCTGCCTCATACGCGACGCGCTCGAGACTCTTTTGTTTCTCGGAAGAAATGGCAATCAGCATCTTCCCAAGACGACCGAGTAGCCGCTTTTCCTCAGGGCTTTCTTCAAATCCCATAAAAGCAATCATAGGACTTGAGTCCATTATAGTAGTCCGATATAATGGACTTTTAGCGGAATTATTTTTGCGGGGAAAATATGAACAGCCTAACAAAAGGGTTTTTTCTTGGTGTATGGATGACTACCGCAATCGCACAATATGGTTGCGGAGAACCGACTACAGGCAAGGACGGGGTTTTTGTGGCGGACACTTCCGGCGACTATACCCTAAGTGCCGTTTCGGATGCCTGTACGGGCGATTTCGCCACTGCCATCACCATCGAACAGGATACCTTCAATTTAATCCTTCTGGCAGAAACAGATGGCTTTGCCGATATGACCGGCACTATCGATGAAAATGATAATATCACCCTCGAGGGGGCGCTTAACAACGGAAATTTGTTTGCCTGCGACGGAACCTATACGGACGACAAGTTTGTCGTAAATTGCACGATCGGTGATGGTGTTTCTTGTTCGGTTACTTGGCGAAAAAATTAATTGCTTCTTCAAGGAGGTGTAAAATGAAAAAGATTTTTCTTCTGGTCTTTTTCATGTTTCTCACTCCTGTAGTGGCGATTTCATGCGGTGGGTCGGGTACCGGTAGCAATAACGCCGACGAAGATATGGGTGGGGATGACGATGGCGGGGATGACGGTAGCGATGGGGCTACTGATAGCAGTTCCGGGGGAAGCTGGTCTGCAGGCGGAGAAGCCCTCACGATTGACGATGTCGTCAATGGTAGCGGTTCGGGTGCCTCGCTCACGAAAGCGGTTACAGCGTCTTCGGATGCCGCTTTTTATTTTGGCCGGTTTATTTTTGATGATGGGGCTGATCTCCACTGTGGGTCAATCAAGTTCAAACTCAACAAGGAAAATTCCAATTCAGCCTATTTTAGCGATGTTTCTTTGGAAAATATGAGCACCGTTGTAAATGGGACTTCAAGTACTCCAACCGTTACCAGCAGTACAGACCTCGATGTCGATCCGAACTATAGCGCTTCCTCAAATCGTGTGGAGATTGCCGACGCCACGAGCCGCTTTGTCGCATTCGATCTCGATTTTGGCAACAATGATTACTTTGGAGATGTGACTGACGCGGGGGTTATCTTTTCGTCGGATTTTTTGACAATGGCGGGCGGCAATGATGTCGATTTCTTTTTCATTGCGCAAAAGGTCGATTCCCAACCGGATGTGGTTGACGATGATATCGTAGACGATTGGGATGATATTAGATTTAACGTGGATACTTCAAGTGGTGAAATCTTGTTGGCGGCTACCGGTGAAGTAACTGTCAGCGGTGCCGATTCGGACGGCCATCATGCATTCGAAGGTACAGACACCCTTTACGGTTCTATTGAAGGGTCAGCCGGATTGACCGATGAAAAAGGGGGATGTTTTGCATACACCTTCGACGAAGTATACATCTATGGTGGTTTTGTTCTCTCGGCCGATACATTACTTGGTGCGGGATACGACATCGATACCGCCACCTACTTTGTCATGGAGAAAGTTGAGTAACTCAAGGGGAGGTAAGCCGTTGGTCAAGATGGGATTTTGAGGTTCAGGCCGCGAGGTATTCTCTTACATCCACTTGCACACCTCCCCGCGCGGCTTTATCGGCGAGTTTTAAAAGTTTGGTGGTTGTTCTTTCAGCGACATACTCTTCACCGCAATTTTGGCAAATTTGTGCCGGTACCTGCTTCACAACAATAGTCGTCTCACCACGCTCAAGGGTCACCGTCGTTTTTCCATTGCGGGTTTTTCCACGCTTACAGATCACGCATTTCATCGCTTCTTCCTCCTGCTAAAACCGTTTTCCCATTCCGATAAATCGGGTTCATAAGCCGTAACAACTATTGTTTCACGATCGGGTCTATTATCTGCCGCCACAACATGCAACGGTCTCTCACCACACCAACCAAACACCAACCGGCTCGGATAGGGCGTGTCACCCGGATAATCTTCAATCACCTTTCCAGATTTTAAAATATGCCGGACATCTTCTTCACTAATCGCCCTCTGGAACATGCGCTGGATCGCATGGATTCGAAAAATCAGCTTATTTGCCATTTTAACGCCCTTTACGGAGTTTTAGCAATCTGTATCCGCGGAAAGAGATTTAATTTTTGTTCGGCCAGTTGATGTTCGTTTTTCAAGAAAGGGAGGATGGTCAAATCGTTGAAGCGAACATCACTGAGCCTTTTGATTTTTTCGAATCCATAAGCGTTCCAGATTTTTTCAGTGGCCGCGGGGACAAATGGCAGGACAAGCACACAAATCTGACGTACCGCCTCGGCCAAAACCGTGAGCACCCCCGATAATTCTTCCGTTTTCTTTTCTTTGGCCAGTTTCCAAGGCGCCTGATTGTCGATGAATTGATCGACCTGCGTGATATGGCCCCATATTTTTTCGAGAGCGACATGCGTTGAGATATCTCCGCCTTCGGGATCCAATGCCGATGAGACCTCCTTGAACAAAGCGTCGGCCCCTTGCAAAAATTTGACCGTGCGTTGCGCCTCTTTGTCCGGGCGCACAATCCCATTCTGATATTTCCACACCATCCCCAAAATCCGCGAGGCAAGGTTGCCAAGACCGTTGGCTAAATCCGCATTGTACCGTTCGATAAACCCGTCCCATGTAAAATCACCGTCGTCGCCGAAGCTCGATCCGCGCAGAAGGTAATAGCGAAGCGCATCGGCGCCGAAGTCGGGGTATTTTCCCAGAATATCCAGGGGGGTTACGACATTGCCGAGCGATTTCGACATCTTTTCGCCCCGGAGATAGACAAAGCCGTGACCAAAAACGGTTTTGGGGAGAGGGAGATTTGCCGACATCAGCATAGCGGGCCAGATGATGCAGTGAAAACGGGTGATGTCTTTTCCCACGATGTGCGTGACATTTTTCCAGTACTCGTTGTCTTTCAATTCATCCAACGATTTGAGATCCAACCAGGAAAGATAATTGATCAGCGCGTCAAACCAGACATAAAAGACATGCGTCTTGTCGAGAGGCACCGGGATTCCCCACGTGAATGTGCTCCGGGAGATTGAAAAATCCTCCAGCCCATTCTTGATGAAATTGACCACCTCGTTTCTCCGTTTGGCGGGGAGGATGAATTCCGGATGGGTGTCGATATGCCTGAGAAGTTTTTCCGCGTATTTTTCGAGTTTGAAAAAATAATTCTTCTCTTTGAGCCAGGTCGGCTTTTTTTGGTGATTCTTGCAAAGTCCGTTCTCCAGGTCTTTTTCAGTGTAAAAGGCCTCGCATGATTCGCAGTACCACCCTTCGTAGTCCTTTTCGTAAATATCTCCCGCCTTGTTGACCCGCTCGAAGAACTCATAGACGATCTTGTGATGCCGAGGATCACTCGTCTGAATGAACCGATCATAGGAAATATTGAGCTTCTTCCAAATCTGCTCGAATGTCGGACGCATTTGATCGCAATAAACTTTTGGGTCAAGCCCCTGGCTTGCGGCGGCCTCTGCGGCTTTTTGGACATTGGCGCTGTGTTCGTCGTTGCCCATCTGGAAAAGGACCTCATCGCCGCAAAGTCTGCGGAAACGGGCGATGACATCGGCGCCGATTTTTTCGTACGCGGTGCCGATGTGCGGCAGGCTGTTGACGTAATCGATGGCGGTGGTGATAAAAAATTTCGTCATGAGGTCAAATCCATCACCAAATTTTCCAGGACAAGCGCCTTGTTCACATTTCCCTCGATATCGCGCTGGGCCTCGCTGATCCGGTCGATTTTATCCAAGCCCAAAAAATTGCTGTCCGCCACAATCCGCCGAAAAAGGCGTTTTTTTTGCACCTCCAAAAGGAGGGGAAGATCGATCTCCTTCCGCGCCAGTTCCTGGGCCGCCGCGGCTGTATCGGAAAAAGAGGGCGATTTACCTGAAAACAAACGGTCCAGATGCTGGGCGGCGCCGGCCATTTCATCGGCCAGAATTTCGGAGAGCAAACCGGCGGAGCCGTCGACATCTTCGAGCATACTGCGGAGTTTATCCGGCGGGAGATTCCATTGGGGACCGAGGTATGCGGCCATTTCCAAAACCGGTGGCGCCGAAAAAAAGAGCCGGCGGCACCGCGAACGGATCGTCGGGAGAATTTGAAAAAGGGAACGGGTTATCAGGATAAAAAGGGTGTCTCGGGGGGGTTCTTCCAGGACTTTCAACAGGCTGTTGGCGGCCTGGCGGGTGAGGGAGCCGGCCTCGTCGATGAGGACAACCTTGAGCAGGGCCTCCAAGGGGGCCCGTTGCAATTTTGCCTGGCACGACCGGATCGCCTCAATCTTGATGGTTTCCCCTTCCGCCTCGATCAAATGAAAATCGGGATGCACCCCTCCCTCGATTTCCCGCCCGAAAAGCCGGGCGACAAATGCCAGGGCGACCCTCTTTTTTCCGATGCCGGGAGTGCCGTAAAAAAGATAAGCCGGGGGGAGGCGGTTTAGCGAAGCTTCCCGGACAAGCAACTCCCAGTTTTTCCGGTGGCCGATAAAATTCACAAAAACCTCAACACATGCTTCACAATTTCCTGGTGGACCGCCTCGACATCCTGGTTCACGTCGATGACGATCACCCGCTCGGGCTCGGCACGGGCGATGGTCAAATATCCCTCGCGGACTTTTTCATGAAAGGCGAGCGCCTCGTTTTCGAAACGGTCTTCGCTCAAAGTTTTTTCAAGCAAGGCGATCCTCTCACGGGCGCGCTTCAAGCCAATTTCAGGGGCACAGTCCATGAGAAAGGTCAGTTTCGGTTTGAGCTTCCCCACCGCCAGGCGATTGATGATGTCGATCAGCTCCACCGGAAAACCCCTGCCAAATCCCTGATAAGCGGTGGTGGCATCGGCAAAGCGGTCGCATAGCACAATTTTTTTTGCCTTGAGCGCCGGCTCGATGATCCTTTCCACATGCTGGGATCTCCCGGCCGCATAGAGAAGAAGTTCACAGAGGGGGGTCATGCCGGTGTTTTCGGAATCGAGGAGGATTTTCCGGATCTGATCGCCGATGACGGTCCCCCCCGGTTCGCGCGTCAGGACCGTCTCGAAACCGCGCAACTTGAGAATGTCGTCGAGTATCTTGATCTGGGTGGTTTTACCCGAGCCTTCGATGCCTTCGAAGGTTATAAATAATGACATGACGTCTACAGTACGATTGAAACGAGACGACCATCAAGTAAAAAAAGCCCCGCTTCGCCTGCCTGAAGGCGAAACGGGGCCCTTTTACATCTCTACTGCCGATACATCTCTAGAAGTTGTAATCAAACTCAGCCATCACCGACTGATAGTCCGAGTTGAAAGCCGGTCCCGCAACCGCCGCAAAGTCGAAGCGATATTCCAGCTTCATCTTCGCGCCGTCGGCGATCTGATAGCCCGCGCCCACAGTACCGCTGTAGGTGTTGCCTTCGTGGCTGGCGTTCCAGAAACCGCCTGTGGTTGAGGCGCCGCTTCCGGTGACCGGATTGACTTCCCACATCCAGCCGCCACGGAAGGTCAGGTCCCACACATCGCTCGCCTCGTAGTTTAAGGCAATCCAGCCCGCTATCGCCTTCTGGTTTTTGGAGGCGGCAACAACGTTGTCGCTCTGACGGTAGACCCCCTCGGCCGCCACGGTGATCGTGTCGGAGGCGGCAATCATCATGTCCAAGTCCCCGAAGAAATCCCAATGGGCGTTCTGCGAGACACCGCCGGCAACCGCTGCATCGCTTTCAGGGCTGAAACCGCCCGAAATGCCGATGGTCGATTCGTTCCCTTCGTCACCCCAGTTGAAGCCCAACCGGAACAAGCTGGCCGGAATGGCCGAATCGCCGAAACCGTTGGCATTCAGGTCGTTGGTCACCGCAAAATGCAGGTCAACCAGGTCGCTAAACGCATAATAGAGTTTGGCACCGATGACTTGCCTGGGAATCAGATGCCGATAGGGAAACTGGTAGGAAATAAGCCAGTTCTCATTCCGGTCAACCGATTCCACCCCCACCGGGGCGTTGAACTTACCGATCAAGAACTCAATGCCGTTGCCGGCCGCCAGATTGGCGGTGACATAGGCCTGTTCCAAATCGTAGGCATCAGCCACACGGGTGTTGGTGTTGGCAAAATCAACAAAATCCACATCGGCGCGCAGACGGATGTTCTCCCCAAAGCTCTTCTGGAGATCGATTTCCACCTGATCGACGATAAAGCGGAAGTGATCGGCATTGGCCGCCGTGGCGAAAGTCACATCGCCCATGCCGCCCAAGGCACCGCCGGTGGCGTCCTTGTCGTCATGCTGGTAGCCGGTGACAACCGTCACGTTACCGCTGATCTCAAGACCGCCGGCCGCCGCTTCGGGAGCGGGGGTTCCGTTGGCCCAAGTCGTGCCTGTCACAGCCATTGTCGCTGCAACAACAGCACTTATGATAAGTTTCTTCATTGTGTTCTCTCCTTTGATGGTTTGACTGCTTTTTTAGTACGGGCAATTCACGAATTGCCCCTACGAACTGAATGGATACGAAAGGTTATATTGATACTGCCCCCGTAAGTGTCGCTCTTTTACGGGAACCAGGGTGTTTCGTCAAGGAAAAAATAACGCGATGCGTTCTCACGGTGACTGCATGGAACCAACACTTGTCAGGAGACAGCTTCTTCTGTTAGAAAACGGCCAATGACGCCGCATCCCAAGAAAATCCTGATTGTAGACGACGATCCGCAGGTGCATAAAATGCTCTCCACAGTGCTGGTGCCGAAACATTATCAGCTTGAATCGGCTGAGGACGGCACCAAGGCATGGGATAAAATTTTGAGTGACAGGCCCGACCTGATTATTCTCGACATCATGATGCCCGAAATGAGCGGAATTGAACTCTGCGAGAAGATCAGGGGGGATGTCTCTCTCAAAAACATCCTCATCCTTATGCTGTCCGCCAAAGACACCCAAAATGACCGGTTGAAAGGGCTAAAATACGGGGCGGATGACTACGTCACGAAACCTTTCCACGTTTCCACCCTCGTGCATAAGATTGAGCATATGTTAAGCAAGCAATAAAAAACCCGGTATCCGTGTAGGGGCGTAATGCATTACGCCCCTACCAGACCCGGGCTTTTTAATTCTTTTGCGATTGGACGCGTCTTACATCATGTCGCCCATTCCGCCCATGCCGCCATGTCCGCCGGGCATGCCGGGCATTGCCTTCTTTTCTTCCGGCTTTTCGGCCACAATCGCCTCGGTGGTGATCATGAGGGAAGCCACGGAAGCCGCATTCAGCAACGCCGTGCGGGTGACTTTGGTCGGGTCGATGACGCCCGCCTTCAGGAGATCTTCATACTTCTCCGTCTGGGCGTTAAACCCATGGGCTCCCTGGCCCTTTTTCACCTCTTCCACCACAATCGCCCCTTCGACGCCGGCATTGGCCGCAATCTGGCGAATCGGCTCTTCCAGCGACCGACGGACAATGTCGATTCCGAACTTCTCGTCGCTGTCGGAGGGTTTTACCTTTTCAAGGACCGGCAGACAGCGAATGAGCGCCACGCCGCCCCCCGGGACGATCCCCTCTTCCACCGCCGCACGGGTGGCATGGAGGGCGTCTTCCACGCGGGCCTTCTTTTCCTTCATTTCGGTTTCGGTCGCCGCGCCGACATTGATGACGGCAACGCCGCCGACCAGTTTGGCCAGCCGTTCCTGGAGCTTCTCTTTGTCGTAATCGGAGGTGGTCTCCTCGATCTGACCGCGGATTTGCTTCACCCGCCCTTCGAGGTCGGCCTTTTTGCCGGCTCCATCCACAATGGTTGTATTCTCCTTGTCGATGGTGACCCGCTTGGCCCGGCCCAAATCTTTCAAGTCGATATTCTCGAGCTTCAAACCCAACTCTTCGGCAATCAACTTGCCGCCGGTCAAAGTGGCGATGTCTTCGAGCATCGCCTTCCGCCGGTCGCCGAATCCGGGAGCCTTCACCGCGCAAACCTGGAGGGTTCCGCGCAGTTTGTTGACCACCAGAGTGGCCAAGGCCTCCCCTTCCACCTCTTCGGCGATAATAACAAGCGGCTTGCCCATCTTGGCAACCTGCTCAAGCACCGGGAGGAGTTCTTTCATGTTGGAGATTTTCTTTTCATTGATGAGAATAAGCGGCTCTTCCAAAATACATTCCATTCTTTCGGCGTCGGTGACGAAGTAAGGGGAAAGGTAGCCCCGGTCGAACTGCATCCCCTCCACCACATCGAGGGTCGTTTCCATCCCCTTGGCCTATTCAACGGTAATAACCCCCTCTTTTCCCACCTTGTCCATCGCCTCGGCGATAATGTTGCCGATGGTTTCGTCGTTGTTGGCCGAAATGGTTCCAACCTGGGCGATCTCTTTGCGGTCTTTGGTCGGCTTGGAGAGCCTTTTCAGCTCTTCGATCACCACGGAAACCGCCTTGTCGATTCCGCGTTTGATTCCCATGGGATTCGCCCCGGCGGTGACCAACTTGGAGCCTTCACGATAGATGGCCTGGGCCAGAACCGTGGCGGTTGTGGTACCGTCGCCCGCATTATCGGATGTTCTGGAGGCCACTTCCTTCACCATCTGGGCTCCCATGTTTTCGAACTTGTCTTCGAGGTCGATTTCCTTGGCCACGGTAACGCCGTCCTTGGTGACCGTGGGGGAACCAAACGACTTTTCCAGAACCACGTTGCGTCCCTTGGGTCCAAGAGTGACCTTCACTGCGTTGGCGAGAACATTGACGCCCGCAAGAATTTTCTGGCGCGCCTGTTCGTCAAAAAGAATAATTTTAGCCATGATTTATTTCCTCCTAAATGTTGGGTATCCGTAGGGGCGTACAGCCGTACGCCCTTACACTATTTATTCAACAATCGCCTGCACATCTTCTTCGCGCAGGATGAGATATTCTTCCCCTTCAACCTTGACTTCGTTTCCCGAGTATTTCGAGAAGAGAATTTTGTCGCCGACTTTCACATCGAGCGGGACTTTTTTGCCGTCATCGAGGACCTTGCCGTTGCCGACGGCAATCACTTCCGCCTCTTGCGGCTTTTCTTTTGCGGTATCGGGAATGATGATTCCCCCTTTGGTTTTTTGCTCTTCAGTCAGCCGCTTGACGAGAAGGCGGTCGTGAAGAGGACGAAGTTTGAGCTTTTTGGTAGCCATGTTAAATTCCTCCTAATGATTGAGTAAGGGCAATTCATGAATTGCCCTTACAGGACTGGTTTTTCCGAGCGGGGAGGAATATAGGTTTCTCCTGTCCCTTGTCAACCCCCAATCCCAAAGAGGGACCACTTTTTAAATCAAAAATGGTAATTGACCCCGGCGGCCAGTTTGCTCCAAACGCCGGAAAAATCAGTAACTACGGAGGGTTCCACTTTGAACGACCAGCGATGACCGATAAACCGGCTCAAACCGCCACCCGTCGCCAGATATCCCTGGACACCGGAGGAACTGGCCAGAAATGAAGGACCGGCCATCAGATACCAGTCCCATTTTTTGACCGTCTTGGGAACATGCCAGGTAAAAAGAAGATCGGTGGTGAAATAATTTTTTTTGATCTGCCCGATGCCCACATTGGAATAAAAAACGCGCTGATAGCCGGCAAGGAATTTGACGCCGAAACCGTACTTCTGCACCCCCTCGATTCCAATGCGCGTTCCAACACCGGCGTTGGTCAGGTCTGTAGCCGGGATGTCGAAATAAACATCGAATCTGTCCGATTTGAAACCGACAGTGGAAAAAGCGTCGAACGATAACGCAAATCCCTCCCGCTCCCGGGAAAAAACCGGGTGCGCCGAAAAAAACAGGCAGACAGCAACAAGGAGCGGGACGATTTTCGGCATGTTATAACTTCCTCTTGCTCAACTCCTCTTCGTAATATTTCTTGTGCAAAACCTCCCATTCCGGCGAACCCTCCGTCACCCCCTTTTTAAGGGATCGGACCTTTTCGCGGACAAAGTCGTCAATCTGGTCGTCGGCCGCCAGAAAATCGGCCATCGTTTTTTTGATGACCCTCAGCGCTTCATCCTCGTCAGTGTAGTCCACCAGCTCGTCCAGATACAAACGATCGTGGATCTTCAAGGCAATATGGGAGATTCGGTCTTCGGTCAGCCTCATAAAACAATCTTCCTCTCCTTCGCCAACTGTTTTTTGATCTTCATCAACAGCTCTCTCTCATTCAGCATGCCCGATTCGATCTGGACGCGGTACTTGTCCATCAATTTCCGCGCCTCGTCCTCAATCTTCACCTCGGCCATCAGGTCGCCGGTGATAATCGCCGCGATTGATTCAAAAATTTCTTTTTCGGGAATCCGCGGCGTGATCAGTTTCTTTTCCTGGAGATTTCTCAGGATCAGCTCGGAAATTTTCCGGATTTGTTCTTTTTTGAGACGCATTTTTTACCATCCACTCCCCCCCTTCCACCACAAATCCCCCGGCAACTCAAGACTTTGTTGGGACGGTAAAATATGCAATAATTCCTCCATGATTGTCGTGATGAAGATAGGCGCTTCCAAAGAAGCGGTTTTGCATGTGGAAAAAAAGGTCCGCGAGATGGGCTTCAAGCCGCACCCCATCTACGGCACCGAGCGGACGGTGGTGGCCGCCGTAGGCCCCGGCAAAAAGGCTGATCTTGAGGCGCTGGCCACTTTGGACGGCGTTGAAGGGGTGGTCCCCATCAGCAAACCGTACAAACTGGCCAGCCGCGAGGTGAAAAAGGAGACCTCGGTTATCGACGTGCGGGAGGGCGCCGTCAAAATCGGGGGGAAAAAAATCGTTGTCATGGCCGGCCCCTGTTCGGTGGAGGGGAAGGAACAGCTGGTCTCAACCGCCAAGGCGGTCAAAAAGGCGGGGGCCCGTATGCTTCGCGGCGGGGCGTGGAAACCGCGAACCTCTCCGTATGATTTTCAGGGGATGGAAGCCGAGGGGCTTGAGCTTTTGGCCATCGCCCGCGAGGAAACAGGCCTCCCGGTCATCACCGAGGTGATGAACGCATGCGACATCGAGTTGATTGACCGGCATGCCGACGTCTTTCAGGTGGGGGCCCGCAATGTGCAAAATTTCGGCCTCTTGAAAGAACTGGGACAGATCAAAAAACCGGTTTTTTTGAAAAGGGGGATGGCCACGACCATCAAAGAGTGGCTCATGAGCGCCGAATATGTCATCGCGCACGGCAATCCGAACGTCATTCTCTGCGAGCGGGGCATTCGGACGTTTGAGACTTCCACCCGAAACACGCTCGACCTCAATGCCGTTCCGGTGGTGCGGGAGCAGACCCATCTGCCGATCGTGGTGGATCCCTCGCACGGCACCGGCCACTGGCAATATGTAACCCCCATGGCGCTCGCCGCGATTGCCGCCGGGGCCGATGGATTGATGATCGAGGTGCACCCTGACCCTGAAAGGGCCTTAAGCGACGGCGGCCAATCCCTGAAATTCAAGCGGTTTGAGGAATTGATGAAACAGGCGGCGGCGGTGGCGAAGGCGGTGGGGCGGGAAATTTGACCGAATCGTCGAATTCGACCCACTTTCCAGTCACCGGATGCTCAAACCCCAACTTCGACGCATGCAGACAAAGCCTTGAGGCCTCCGTTTTCGATCCGTACAATGTATCCCCGACAACCGGATGGCCGAGAAAGGCAAGATGGGCACGGATCTGATGACGCACCCCCGTGATGATTCGGACACGGAGGAGGGTGCGATGGGGGAACGATTGTTCGGGGCGATATTGCGTGATTGCCTCTTGCACGCCCATCCCCCTTTTTTCTTCATACACACCCACCTTCCGAATATTTTTCGGGTCGGTGCCGATAGGGTGACAGATTTCCCCCGACTCTTTCACCACCCCTTCCACCAGTGCCAGATACTCCTTGAGAATTTTTCGCGTTCGGAACTGTTTTTTCAAATTTTTAAAACTCTCCGCCGTTTTGGCCGCAACCATCAGACCCGAAGTGAAGGTGTCAAGCCGTTGAACCATCCCCGGTTCCAAAGGACTGTTCCTGAACATCTCACGCCTAGAACGGGTGACGCCTGTGGGAGGCCCCCGATCGAGCCGCAGTCCCGGAACGGGACGAGGACGAGAGAGGGGGGACCCGCAGGCGGCAGGACCCGTTCCAACCAATTGTGGACAGTGGGCAAGCAAAAAATTGGCGAGCGTTTCCGTCTCGTCGTATGCGTGCGCCACCGACGGCATTCCGGAGGGCTTTGAGACCACGATGATCGAGTCATCTTCGTAAACAATTTTGACGTCGAGTTTCGGGTTTGGCGCGAGTCTTCGCTCGGTCTGAAAAAACTCCGGGGGAAGCCTGAAATTTTCTTCGCCGGTCACAAGATCGCCCTTCAGCGCGGGACGGCTTCCCATCAGAATCTTTTTGTCCCGGAAAAACCGGAGAAGCTCCCGCCGGGTGATGTGGGGATATTTTTTTCTTAAGAAAACATCGAGGCGCATCAGGGTTTGCTCTCAAGATTGATTCGTCCCGTCCCTTTGCAGGTCTGGCATTTCTGCGTCATGCCGAATGTTTTGAAAATCGTGCGGGTGTATTCGTCATGTTCGTAATTGTGTTCGGGGTAGCGGATGTGCGCCAGCTCATGCGCCAGCGTATCGAGAATTTCGGCGCGGGAGATAGCCACAATTTTTTTGACCCGGATCTTTCCCGTCTTTGTCGTGGTGGTCTGCTGGGTATGGGTGGCCAAAACAATGATCCGGGTCTCGAAATAGACGTTCCCCAGAACCCGCATGATCTTCCGCCGGGTGGGCTTAAACGAACGGATCTGGGTGGGAAGAATCAGCGAAGGCATCCGGGCCTTTGCCTTTTTCAGGTAGGGGATCGTCCATTGAAGGCGCGGGGAGACCTTCACGCGGATTTTGACCTCCGCCCCTTTCTTTTTCTCCCTCCTTTTTTTTCGCCCCTTCTTTCGCATTTTATTTGGGGCCCTTTCGGCCCGTTTGTTGCCCCTAGGGGGTCCCTTTGGGGCTACTCGCGTCAATATTTTTCGGGCCTCAAATGGCCCCAAACCCCGCGCTCACCACGGGGCAAGCCCGATGGTTCGCTTGCCTCAAATGTTATTTTATGGAACCATGGCCCCAAAAGCAAACTAAACGTAATCTTGCAGATGCCACCATGAAAGACTTCCCCATCGTTCAAAAAACGGTCAAAAGCGCCGACGGCACGAAAATCGGCTATCAGGTGATCGGTTCCGGCGAAAAGACCATCATCCTCTGCAACGGTCTCGGCGGAACGGTCGTCGCCTGGAAGCCCCTCTACAGCCGGTTTGCCGACCGCTATCGGTTTGTGGCCTGGGACTATCGCGGCCTCTTTACCTCCGATCCACCGAGCGACGAGGCGCGGATGACTATTCCCGACCATGTGGCCGACCTCAAGGCCATTGTCAAAAAGGAGAAAATCACCAAGGCGGTGGTGGCCGGTTGGTCGATGGGGGTTCAGGTCTGCCTTGAGTCTTACCGACACCTCCCCTCCCTTTTTGAGGGGATAATTCTCTTAAACGGGACCTACGGCTCCCCGTTCGACACCGCTCTTAACAGCCCCCTGTCCCGTTACATCCTCCCCAAGGTCAACGAGCTGGCGCAAAAAATCGTTCCTGCGGTTCAGCCGGCCATCAAACCCCTGGCCATCCGGCTGATCGACTGGAAAGGGTTGATCAACCTCATCTCCAAATTGGGATTGGTGAACGAAAATCTCAATTCTGAAATTTTTCAGGAGGTGGCCCGCGGGATGCTTCAGACCGACCTCAAGATGTATCACGAAATCATGAGTCACTTGAGTGAGCATGACGCAAGCGATCTTCTGCCAAAAATCAAAGCCCCCACGCTGATCATGGCGGGGGACAGCGATCTGCTCACGCCGGTGAAGGTGGCCGAAAAAATGGCCAAAGTGATCCCCCACGCCCAGCTCCTCATCATTCCGGGGGGAACCCATTATTGCATCCTGGAATTCCCGGAGATCATCAACCTGAGAGTGGAAAAATTCTTAAGCGAGGTGGGTTGACTTTTCCATCCGAACCCTCTAAAAGCTCGAAATTCCAACGATATGCTACTCAACCGGCCAACCGAATACCGCCGCAGGCCCGCCCGAACCGTCTGGATCGGTCAGGTGGCGGTGGGGGGAAACTACCCGATCCGCGTCCAGTCGATGACGACCTCGGACACCAAGGATACGACAAGCCTCATCCCGGAAATTGAGGGGCTGGTCGGCGCCGGTTGTGAAATCGTCCGGGTGACGGTGCCGACGCAGGCCGACTGCGACAACCTGCCAAACATCCGCGCCGAGTTGAAAAAAAGAAAAATCAAGGTCCCGCTGGTGGCCGACATCCATTTCACCCCGACCATCGCCATGCAGGTGGTCCCCTTTGTGGAAAAGGTGCGGGTCAATCCCGGAAACTTTGTCGACAAAAAACTTTTCAAGGTTTTCGAATACACCGATGACCAGTACACGGCGGAGTTGAGCCGCATCCGCGAAAAATTCGTCCCGCTGGTTCTCAAATGCCGGGAACACGATGTGGCCATGCGCATTGGGACCAACCACGGCTCGCTCTCCGACCGGATCATGAACCGCTACGGCGACACGCCGGAGGGGATGGTGGAATCGGCGCTGGAGTTTGTGCGGATTTGCGAAGAACTCGATTACCGCAATCTGGTCCTTTCGATGAAAGCCTCGAATGTCCAGGTGATGACCGCGGCCTATCGCCTGTTGGACGAACGGATGAAAAAAGAGGGAATGAGTTATCCGTTCCATCTCGGAGTAACCGAGGCGGGGTTCGGCGACGAGGGGCGGATCAAATCGGCCATCGGGATCGGCACCCTTTTGGAAGACGGCATCGGCGACACCATTCGGGTTTCGCTGACGGAGGATTCGATTCACGAGGTGCCGGTGGCGTATCAGTTGGTGCAGAAATATAATGCGCGGCATGCGTTTTCTTCAGACCAGGGACCAGGGACCAGGGACCAGGGACCAAAGGCTTTAGGTCACGGGTCACGGGTCACGGGTCACGGGTCACGGGTCGAATACCGCCGCCGTTCCACCCGACGAATCATGGTCGGCCCCGTGCCTCACGGTGGGAATGAACCGGTGCGGGTGTGGGTGTCGGTTCCATTGGGTCAAATCAAAAAGTTTGCCAAGGAATACGAAACTTATCGCCAATCTCCTGAGGGGAAAAATCTCCCGCTTGAAGGGATCGAAGTCATCGATGACGGCCCCGTCAATGACGGTTCAGGGAAAGCCATTCCCTCTTTTGAAGACATCCCGGCCCTCTTTCAGGCTGAGAATCCCCTCCTGCCGGTAAACTCCCTTGAGAACCAAAATCATTCCGACCCGGTTATGCTCCGCTACCAGCCGGAATCCCTTGACGATCCGCTTTTGAGCCCTTCCATCGTACTGGGGGCTCTCCTCCTGGACGGCTTGGGGGATGCAATTTGTCTCCCTTTGGATGCTTGTTCTGCAATGCCTGTGCAATCTGTGAAAAAGTCGGCGGATGGTTCAGTGTTTCACTTGGACCCTTTGGCCGGCGGCCCTGCCGCCAATTCTTCGCTTTCCGAAACGATGAAACTCGCATACAATATTTTACAAGGGGCGCGTCTTCGGATTTCCAAGACCGAATACATCGCCTGCCCCTCCTGTGGTCGGACGCAGTTTGACCTCCAATCAACCACCCGCAGGATCCAAGAAATCACCTCGCATCTTAAGGGGGTGAAAATCGCCGTCATGGGGTGTATAGTAAATGGACCCGGCGAAATGGCTGATGCCGATTTCGGCTACGTGGGGACTGGATCGAAAAAAATCAGTCTTTATGTCGGAAAGGAATGTGTTGAACGAAATATCCCCGAAGAAGAGGCGGTTTCCCGCCTGTTGGCCCTTATCAAAAAACACAACCGCTGGAGCGATGCGTCCCATAACTAAAATAATCCTGAATACCAAAGAGTGCGAGGGACGGGTGACGCTGGAGGGAGGGCTCCCGACCGAGCCGCAGTCCCGCAATGGGACGAGGACGGGCGGGAGACCCGCAGGCGGCAGGACCCGTCCCTACTGCTTGGTTCTTTTTGTAATATTTTTTTTCTTATGGGTGATAAGTTGCGGCGGCGCGCCGAAGAAGCCCCCCGTTCCGGTCACCATCCTAAACCAACAAACCGTCGACGAGATGAAAAAGGAAAAGGGGTACTGGATCGAGGTGCAGGTGCCACAGAGGAAGCTGGTGCTCGCCAAGGGAGATCACATCATCAAAACTTTCCCCGTGGCGGTGGGAATGCCGAGCTACCCAAGCCCCATCGGGAAAAAAAGCATCAGCCGCGTGGTTTGGAACCCCTGGTGGCATCCGCCAAAGGGGAGTGATTGGGTGGAAGATCCTGCATCAGTCCCTCCACGTGATGCCAAAAACCCGCTGGGTGAAATCAAGATGCCGCTGGGGAAGAGTTATCTGATTCACGGCACCCGCGCCGTTCAATCGATCGGCCAATGGGCCTCACACGGCTGTATCCGGATGCTTTTCGAGGATCTTTTCGGTTTGGTCCAGCTGTTGATGACCGAGTACTCCAAAACCTCCGCCATCGAGGCAATGGAAAAGGCCAACAAAAATCCTCAGACGGAATTCGAGACCCGCCTCAATTGGGACGTGCCGGTGGTTTTCAATTACGATCTGGTGGCTATCTACGACGGGTATATCCTGATCGCCCCCGATCTTTACAAAAGGCAAAAAAACTTCACCGACTTTGTCGCCGAAACCATCAAGCCGCATCTGAAAAAGAAACAGGAGCCGAATCTGAAGAAGATCACGGAACTCTTGAGGGTGTTCAAAAACCAGACAGTGATGGTGCCGCTTCACAGCCTTGTCAACGAATTGGATTCTTAATCCTTAAAAACCCCCTTTTGTTTTTTCAACGACATCACCCAATCAAAAACCGAATCGGGGATCACCCGCATGATTCGAACCAGCAAAGCGATCTGCCAGGGAAAGAGATACCGCGCTTTTTTCCGGCGGATAGCGCGACTGATTTTTCTGGCGGCCGTTTCGGGGGAAAGGAGAAAAGGCATATAAGGATTCTTTTTGGTCATCGGTGTGGCGATATAGCCGGGATGGATGGAAGTGACGGCAATGCCCAAGGGCTTAAGATCGATACGGATCGACTCCAAATAAGTGGTCAGCGCGCTTTTGCTGGTGCAGTACCCCGATGACGCCGGCAGACCGCGAAAACCGGCCACACTGGAGATGCCGACCAAATGGCCGGCTCCCTGTTTCAGCATGGCCTCCTTGGCCAGTTCCAGCGAATGGATCGCCCCCATCACATTCACTTCGAGAATTTTTTTGATGTCGGGCCAGTTGTTCTTCCAGGCGGGGGTTGGATAGCCGATTCCGGCGTTGGCGATCATCAAGTCAAGACGTCCCAGTTTGCCGATCAGATCCTTCATCGCCGCTTCCAGATCGGATTCGTTGGTTGTATCGGCAGGCGCTACAAAAACCTTGCCATCCGGGTAACGTCCGGAGATTTCGTCCTTGAGCGCCAGGAGCAGATCTTCCCTGCGGGCGGTCAAACCGAGGTCGTACCCTTCACGGGCAAGGACAAGGCTCAAATCTCTTCCGATTCCCGTGGAGGCTCCGGTGATAATGGCGGCAGGTGACATAGACTCTTCCTCGGCAACTTTACGCGAATTGCCTCTTGACAAATTTTGCTTCTTATCAGAATTAGCTTTGCTGTACAATCTTGCAAGGTCTTGGAGTGTGAATTACGTGCGACTCGTGGTGTCTCGTCGCAGGACAAAACATACAAAAATATGCCAAACAAAGAAGACAAGGTCAAAGACAACGTTACGGGGGGATGGTATGTCGACAGTCAGTGCATCGACTGCGACCTCTGCCGGACCACCGCCCCCGCCAACTTCAAGCAAAATCCGGACGAAGGTTACTCGTTCGTCTATAAACAGCCTGAAAATGACGAAGAGGCCAAACTCTGTCAGCAAGCGATGGAAGAATGCCCTGTTGAGGCTATCGGAAGTGACGCGGCATAGAACCACCTGATATTATTAGTTGAATTTTTTGACACCCTGCATCATCCCGATTTCTTTGCATTTTCTCTGAATTTTTTTTCTTTTGTTTTTCAAGACGTTAATCAAAATCGTAAAAAATTTCTTGATGACCCCAAAGGATTGTGGTTCAATGCCAGAAGATATACAATATATAGTGGTTTTACATTAATCTTAGACTAATTTTCCAGACATTTTAACCATTTTTGTCAAAAGGTTGGGTTTTGGCCTTTTTGAGGTCTTATTGTCTCTAAATTGGGGGGGAATCGATGAAAATCAACCGTTATTTCACGAAAAAGGGGGAATCTCCTTACAAAGGGATCAAATTTGTCACTCGCCGGTCGGAAGTCAAGAACCCCGACGGCTCGGTGGTTTTTCACATGGATAATGTTTTGGTTCCCGAGAGCTGGTCTCAGGTAGCCACCGATGTGTTGGCGCAGAAATATTTTCGCAAGACCGGCGTGCCGCAGGAATCAGGGGTAGTCAGCGCTACTGGTGGCACCGGCCCTGCCGGCGCCACCGGTGCTGCCGGCGCCACCGGTGCTACCGGTTCGGAGAATGATTGTCGTCAGGTTTTTCACCGGTTGGCCGGTTGTTGGCGCGACTGGGGGGAAAAACATGGTTATTTCGATACGACTGACGATGCCCAAACCTTCTATGATGAAATCTGCGCGATGCTCGCCCGTCAGATGGGGGCCCCGAACTCCCCCCAGTGGTTCAACACCGGTCTTCATTACGCCTATGGCCTGAAGGGGCCAAGCCAGGGGCACTACTACGTCGATCCCAAAACCGAAAAAGTGGAAAAATCCAAAAGCGCCTATGAGCGTCCCCAGCCACATGCTTGTTTTATTCAGTCGGTAACGGACGATTTGGTGAATGATGGAGGGATCATGGACCTCTGGACCAAGGAGGCCCGCCTTTTCAAATACGGCTCCGGGACCGGCTCGAATTTTTCGGCCTTGCGCGGGCGCGGTGAACGGCTCTCCGGCGGCGGGCGTTCTTCCGGCCTGATGAGTTTCCTGCAAATCGGCGATCGGGCCGCCGGCGCCATCAAATCGGGGGGGACAACGCGACGGGCCGCAAAGATGGTGGTGGTCGACATCGATCATCCCGATATCGAGGAGTACATCAACTGGAAGGTGATCGAGGAACAAAAGGTCGCCTCGCTCGTCTCCGGTTCGCGCCTTCTGCAAAAATATCTGAATCAAATCATTCGGGCGTGCCATGGTGAAAAGGAAAAAGAAGATGAGCGATTTGATATAAAGAAAAATTCCTCGCTAAAAGAGGCGGTCCGTCAGGCCCTCCTCCACGAGGTGCCGCGGAATTACATCGACCGGGTCATCCATTATGCCCGTCAGGGGTACACCTCCATTTTGTTCCGCGACTACAACACCGACTGGACCTCCGAGGCTTACCAGACCGTTTCGGGGCAGAATTCCAACAACTCGGTCCGGGTGACCAACAATTTCATGCAGGCGGTCATCGATGACGGCGAATGGAAGCTCATCAACCGCACCGATCGCCAGGCGGCGAAAGTTCTCAAGGCCCGCAAGTTGTGGGAGGACATTTCGTATGCGGCCTGGGCCTCGGCCGATCCCGGCATCCAGTACGACACGACGATCAACGAATGGCACACCTGCCCCAATGGCGGGCGGATCACCGCATCCAATCCCTGCTCGGAATACATGTTCCTGGACGACACCGCCTGCAATCTCGCCTCGCTCAACCTCATGACCTTCTACAACAAGGAGAAGGAAGAGTTCGATATTGAAGGCTACCGGCATGCCATTCGCGTCTGGACCATCATCCTGGAAATTTCTGTCCTGATGGCCCAGTTTCCCGGAAGGGAAATCGCCCGAATGACGCATGAGTACCGCACCCTCGGATTGGGTTATGCAAATCTCGGAGCGCTCTTGATGGTTCAGGGAATTCCCTATGACAGTCCCAAGGGTAAGGCCATTGCGGGGGCCCTTACCGCCATCTTGAGCGGCGAGGCGTATGCCACATCGGCCGAGATGGCCAAAGAACTTGGCGCCTTTCCCAAATTCGGGGAAAACCGCGAGGCGATGCTCAGGGTGATTCGGAACCATCGCCGAGCGGCCGGCAGGGCCGGTGCCACCACCGGTGCTACCGACGCCATCCATGCCGCCTCCGAACAGTACGAGGGGCTTACCATTACGCCTGTGGGGATCAATCCGGACGAATGCCCGGTTGATCTTCTGGCCTCCGCCTGTGCCTCGTGGGACCGGGCGTTGAAGGAGGGGGAGAAGCATGGCTATCGCAATGCGCAAGTAACCGTCATCGCCCCCACCGGCACCATCGGGCTGGTGATGGACTGCGACACCACGGGCATCGAGCCCGATTTTGCCCTCGTGAAATTCAAGAAACTGGCGGGAGGGGGTTATTTCAAAATCATCAACGAAAGCGTTCCTCCGGCGCTCAAGCGTCTCGGTTACACCGCGGGGCAGATCGACGAAATCGTTCAATATTGCCGCGGCACCGGGACGCTTCGGGGCGCCCCCTTTATCAACCACGAGACCTTGAAGGCCAAAGGCTTTTCCGATGACGCCCTTTTGAAGCTTGAAAACCAGCTTCTCCAGACCTTCGACATCACCTTTGCCTTCAACAAATGGACTCTGGGGGAGGAATTTTTGAAGGACACCCTGAAAATTCCGGCGGAGGTTTACAATTCCCCGGTTTTCAATCTGCTGAAGGAAATCGGCTTCACCGACGCCGAAATCACGAAGGCCAACGATTTTTGCTGCGGCACGATGACTATTGAAGGAGCCCCGCATTTAAAATCGGCGCATTATCCCGTCTTCGATTGCGCCAACAAGTGCGGCAAGTACGGCACCCGTTCCATCAAGACCGACGCCCACATCGAAATGATGGCGGCGGCGCAACCTTTTATCTCCGGCGCCATTTCAAAAACCATCAACATGCCGCACAACGCCTCGATCGAGGATGTAAAATCCGCCTACCTCAAATCGTGGCGGCTCTGCCTGAAGGCCAATGCCCTCTATCGCGACGGTTCCAAACTTTCCCAGCCGCTCAACAGCGTGGCCCAAGAACTCTATGAGGACTTGGGGCAGGTGGCGGCTGAAGGAGATGGCGTTCCAGCCGGAAAACCTTCCATTTCGCAGGTGGTGGAAAAGGTGGTCTACCGGTATCTGGCCAAACGAAGAACCCTTCCGAACCGCCGCGGCGGTTATACGCAAAAGGCGGAAATCGGCGGGCACAAGATGTATTTGCGAACCGGCGAGTTTGAAGACGGAAGCCTCGGTGAAATTTTCCTCGATATGCACAAGGAAGGGGCCGCCTTTAGAAGCCTGATGAACTGTTTCGCCATCGCCATTTCGGTCGGGCTTCAGTACGGCGTTCCGCTGGAGGAATTCGTCGAGGCCTTCACCTTCACCCGGTTTGAGCCCAACGGCATTGTGAAGGGGCATGACAACATCAAGATGGCCACCTCAGTGATTGATTACATCTTCCGTGAATTGGCGATGAACTACCTCGGCCGGTATGACCTCGTTCACATCCACCCGGAGGATCTGCGGAATACCTCGGTGCGGAAGCATGAGTCCGAGGAAGAATACAAAGAAGAGGAAGTGGTCTCTGTTCGCAAAGTTCCGGTCGCCGAGGTCTCCGCTGACGGTCTGCAGACGGTTTCCAGCGAGGTGTATGTCCCAGTACCTGAAATCCAAAAAGCCCCGCCAGCCCCCAAATCGAACGGAAATGGCAACGGCCACGCGCACGAGGAAGAAAACCCCTCGATGCCCTCCCCCTATAAGACCGCCCTCAGGGCGTTTGATGCCGCCGCCGATCGTCTCCGGGTTGCGCGCCTCAAAGGGTACGAGGGGGATCCCTGTCCGGAGTGCGGCCAACTCACCCTCCTTCGCAACGGGAGTTGCCTGAAATGCGACAGTTGCGGGGCGACGACGGGGTGTTCGTAAAAAAACGTTTGTCTTTATCCCCCTTCGCGTTTACAATTTCCCCCCATAGGGGCATCCGCCGCGCGGTATTGGCGGACGCGTTTCCATTCATCATAAAGGAGAAATCAATGGCTAAGAAAAAAGCAAGCAAGAAAGTGGCCTTTGG
>JACQOY010000053.1 GCA_016207765.1 Deltaproteobacteria bacterium
GATGGATAGGGTCATGCGGAGATGGGCGACCACAGGGGATCGCCCCTACAAAAGATTATGATATCGTAGGGGCAGGCCCCTGTGCCTGCCCTTTACACAGATATTTCTGCCCTGATTACCGGATGTGGATCATAGCCTTCCAGCACAAAATCCTCGTATTTGAATTCAAAAATCGATTTGACCGCCGGGTTTATTTTCATGGTCGGCAAGGGGCGCGGATTACGCGCTACTTGAGTTTTGGCCTGTTCAAGGTGATTCAAATAAAGATGGGCATCGCCAAAGGTATGGACGAAAAAACCGGGTTTCAATCCGGTTGCCTGCGCCATCATCATCAAGAGTAATGCATAGCTTGCAATATTAAACGGCACGCCGAGGAAGATGTCCGCACTCCGCTGGTAGAGCTGAGCGGAGAGTCTTTTATCCTGATGGACATAAAATTGAAACAGGACATGGCAGGGGGGGAGCTTCATTTTTTCGATATCCCCCACATTCCAGGCGCTGACAATATGCCGCCGCGATTTTGGATCTTTTTTGATGGATTCGACAACCTGCGCTATTTGGTCGACCCCTCGAATCTCCCCTCCTTTGTAAGGAGGGGTTGGGGGAGGTAGATCATCGGCGATGGTGGCCTCTACCCCACCCGACCTCCCCTTACAAAGGGGAGGAGAATATGGTTTTCCCCAGTTTCGCCACTGATACCCGTACACCGGACCCAACTCCCCGTTATTGTCCGCCCATTCGTCCCAGATGGAAACCTTGTTTTCTTGCAAAAATTTGATGTTGGTTTCTCCTCTGAGAAACCAGAGGAGTTCGTAAATAATGGAACGGAGGTGGAGTTTTTTGGTCGTGAGGAGCGGAAAACCCTCCCGCAGATCGAATTTGCACTGATAACCAAAGATGCTGAGCGTCCCGGTGCCGGTTCGATCATCCCGCTTTTCACCGTTTTCGAGAACGTCTTTGAGGAGTTTCAAGTAGGCTTCCACGGCCTGAAACCTAGCCATTTTTTCGGCATGGATCAAGAATCATCTTATTCGCGGGGAAAGAGTTCAAAATCGCCGTTGATATCGATTTCTCCATTGGCATCGAGGTAGGTGTTGAAAAAATCCTCGTAACTCGAGCCGGTGATCCCGATGAGGGAGGCCTCAACATCGGCTTGGGTGTATTTCGTGTCGGTCAGGCCGAAATTTTCATAAAGATCGGCCATCAAATCGTCCAGGCTGAATCCCGCCGCCACCAGCTGTTTATCCAGAAGATAGGCGATCAACGCGCCCCGGGCATAAAGAATCCCAACCGCCTCGTGGCTGGTGTCGTCGCCGATCAAATCGGCCAGTTCGCCGATGGACAAATCCAATTCGGTGCCGATGATTTCTTCGTAATCGGTTCTTCTTTCATCCATTCCCGACCGAAAATCGGCCTCCGAGGTTGCCTGTCCGATGTTTCGAAACGAATAATAGACAACGGCACCTTCCCCAATCCAGGTTTCTTCCTGAAACAGATTTTCGCTTCCGTCCGACTCATAGGCGATCAGCTTGCCGATCCATGGATGAAGCATTTCGTGGCAGTTGAATTCCAGATCGTCCTCAAAACCATCGGAACCCACCGAGATGCCCGCCTCCGAAAGGGAAAAATCGGAGGCCGATTCCGAAGTGGAACGCACCTTCACGGCGAATTTGTCATAGCGATACCCGCCAAAGATATGCCAAGCGGCATGCCAGCAATCGATCATGTTTTGCGAAAAGGTGTCGGCGGTAATGGCCCGAAGCCGGCCCTTGACCAAACTGCTCTCTGAAAGATTGGAATCATGAATGGCTACGATCACTTCCGTTCCGTGCAGGGTTTCCGTGGTGACGGAATAATTGTCCGAATCGTAATCGTAATGGTCGGCAGACCCCTGAACGGTATCCAGAGTGAGCGCTTCGGTGTAATCAACTTTTGTTGCAGGGAGTCCCGGATCAGAAGTGTCGTCGTCAGCGCCGCCGATGCCGCCGTCATCCTCCGGCGGGGCGGAATCGTCGTCACCCGACACGGAGGAACCCCCGCACGAAAACCCGATGAACAGAAAAAACAGCGCCGAAAGCAAAAAACCGCATTTTCGCATTTTTAATCTCACTTGTGTAATTATAACATTTTATAGCGGTTTTAAAAGTACTCCGTCAGCGAAAAAAGCCCTTCCAAGC
>JACQOY010000058.1 GCA_016207765.1 Deltaproteobacteria bacterium
AGAGCGTCACGTTGCCAACGTGAAAGTCGCGGGTTCAAGTCCCGTCTCCCGCTCATAAAAAGCCGTCCGCCTCGAGTGGACGGCTTTTTTGCCTTTGACGGATGCTTATAATTTGATATATTATAAGCATATCAGACGGAGGAATAGTGCATA
Source organism: Deltaproteobacteria bacterium (assembly GCA_016207765.1). Lineage (GTDB taxonomy): Bacteria > UBA10199 > UBA10199 > UBA10199 > SBBF01 > JACQOY01. The sequence continues at coordinate 154 of JACQOY010000058.1, forward strand.
CACGGCAACAAACAGTTCATACAACCATCAATCTGTCGCGCCGGATGATGAAAGAGGCCGGTCGGCTTTTTAAAAACAGGACAAAAACGGAAATCATTCACGAGGCGTTGGGAAGAATGATTCAGATGGAAAAGTTCAAACAGCATCTCAAAAAATGGGGCGGCAAGGGGCATATCAAAGACCATGGCTGAGGGGGTTCTTTTTGACACCAGCATCCTGATCCCTCTCTACAACGAAAACCGTTATCGTGAGAGGGTTCTTGATTTGGGCGGGCGGACCCGCCTTTTTTTTAGCGTGGTTGCAATTAATGAGTTTATTCGCGGGGCCCATGACAGGCGCTCCCAAAATCTGGTCCGTTCCTTTCTCGACACCGTCAAGGAAAACCTGATCAGCCCGACAGAACGACAATGGATTGAATGCGGCTCCGTCTCCGAGCGCATTTTAAAGAGAGAGAGGCGCTCCAAAGAAAAAGTCATCTTGCTCCAGAATGACATCCTGATTGCCATTGGGGCCAGGGATGCGGACGCGATTCTGGTAACGGCCGATCGAAATGATTTTACCATCCTCAAAGAGTTCATCGACGTTGCCGTCGATTTTTGGTAAGTCGTCATTTTGAAATAAGTTCTAGTCATTTTTCCCCATTTTCGCTTATATTTTCCCGCCATGAACAAGATCGACCAATATCGCAAAAAAATTGACGGACTCGATTGGAAAATTCTAAGTCTCCTCTCCGAACGGGGAAAAACGGCCCGGACAATCGGCAGGATCAAGAAAAAATCGGGGGGAATTGTTCTTGTCCCCGACCGTGAACAGGCGATCTACGACCGTTTAAGCAGAATCAACCGGGGGCCCTACAAAAACGAGGCGGTCCTTTCGATCTTTCGTGAAATTGTCTCGGCCACGCGCGCCCTCCAGGCTCCGCTTAAAATCGCCTTTCTGGGGCCCGAGGCGACCTTTACCCACATTGCCGCCGTGGAGCATTTCGGATCGAGCGCCGAAATGATGCCGCAAGGGAGCATCCAGAATATTTTTGAGGAAGTGGAGAGAAGGCATGCCGATTTCGGTGTGGTGCCTGTGGAGAATTCCACCGAGGGGATGATCAGTCACACCCTCGACATGTTTGTCGATACCGACTTGAGCATCTCATCCGAGATCGTTTTGAGGGTTCAGCATCACCTCTTGAGCCGCGAACCGAATTTGAAAAACATCCGGGTCGTCTATTCCCATCCGCATGCCCTGGCCCAGTGTCAGCGGTGGTTGTCCGTCAACCTTCCGCACGCGCGGCAAAAAGGGGTCGACAGCACGGCGGCGGCGGCCCGGATGGCCGCACATGAAAAAAAATCGGCCGCCAGCCGGGCTCCGGCCGCCGGCCGAGCGTCGGCCGCTATCGCATCGGAATTGGCGGCCAGCCGGTACGGTTTGACGATTCTCAAGAGGGAAATCCAGGATCAACTGAAAAATTTCACCCGCTTTCTGGTGCTGGGCCGTGGGGAATCAAAAAGAACAGGGCGGGACAAGACATCCCTGCTTTTGGGCCTCAAGGATGAGGCGGGGGCGCTCTACAAGATACTTTCGCCGCTGGCCCAGGCCGGGATCAACCTCACCAAGATCGAATCCCGGCCGCTTAAATCACGCGCCTGGGAATATGTCTTTTTTGTCGATCTCGACGGCCATGTCTCAGACAAAGCGATCGCCCGGGTCGTGGAGAAAGTCCGTCGGCGCTGTACGTTGTTTAAAGTATTGGGATCGTATCCAAAAAGCAGAATTGCCTCATGATGTTCAAAAAAGTTGCCATCATCGGCGTGGGCCTCATGGGAGGCTCCCTGGCTCTTGCCGTCAAAAAGAAAAAATTGGCCCGGCACGTGATCGGTTGCGGCCGTAGCCGAAAAAATCTGAAAATCGCTTTGAACCGAAAACTGCTTGATAAGGCAACAACCGACATTGCCGAAGCGGTCGAAAACGCCGACTTGATCATTCTCTGCACACCGGTTCAAACGCTGAAAAAACAGCTTCACGAAGTAATTCATTACGCCCCGGACGGGGCCCTGGTAATGGATGTCGGCTCAACGAAAGAGGCGATTGTGAGGGAGGCCGACAGAATATTTCCCTCTCGTTTATCGTTCGTCGGCGCTCATCCCCTGTGCGGCACGGAAAATTCCGGCGCGGCCAATGCGATTGCCGATTTGTATACCGGGGCATTGTGTATTTTGACTCCCGGCAAAGCATCTCGCGGGGCCTTGCCCCATGCGCGACATTTTTGGAAATCGATCGGCATGAGGGTGGGAAAGCTCGATCCCCTGTTCCATGACCGGATTTTGGCGGCCAGTAGTCATTTGCCCCAGCTCGTTTCGTATGCCCTGATGCGGGCTATTGTTGGGCCCGGTGGAGTTACTGCCGGAGAGATAACCCGTTTTTCCGGAAAAGGCCTGGGAGATATGACGCGATTGGCCTTGAGTCCGGCTGAAATTTGGAGCGATATCGCGATCGAGAACGGGAAAAACATTGTTCCCCTTTTGAAAAAGATCGCCAAAGATTTAAACCTCCTGGCCGAACGGATTACAAAACATCAAAAGGTCAACTTGAGACAGTATTTTGAGGCTTCTTCCCGGATTAAACAACGAATGTGAACATGAAATCTCAGACCATCCATCAAGCCCCCCATTTGCGCGGCGAGATCACCGTTCCCGGAGACAAATCCATTTCGCATCGGGCCCTTATTTTTTCAGCGATTTCCGAGGGAAAATCCCGGATCCGCAATCTTCTTCTGGGAGAGGATGTGTTGGGCACCATGCGAATTCTCCAACAGCTTGGCGTCAAAATGTCCCATCTTCCCGGTGAGATCCGTTCGGGTGAGACCTTGATCGTGCACGGGACGGGGCTTCACGGATTGCGGCCGAGCGCCACGCTCCTTGATTGCGGTAATTCGGGAACCACCATGCGTTTGATGATGGGATTGCTTGCGGCGCAACCCTTCGAGTCGATTCTAACCGGCGACCGATCCTTGAATCGCCGTCCAATGGAACGGGTAATGAATCCGCTTGCTGAAATGGGGGCCCGTTTCAAGGTGGAGCACAAGGGGGGTGAGCGCTTCATCACGGTGCAAGGAGCAAAAAAAATCGGGGCCGGCGACGGGAAAAATTTTCATCTCCCCGTTGCTTCAGCCCAGGTGAAATCGGCCATCATGCTGGCGGCCTTATACGCCAAAGAGGAGACGTTGATCGTCGAACCTGCCCCCTCGCGGGACCATACCGAACGGATGCTGGCGGCCATGGGAGTCCGCCTCTTCAAAAAGGGAAACGAGGTAATGGTCAAGCCGGCGGTAAAACTGGAAGCCATCGACATCGCCGTTCCGGGCGATTTTTCCAGCGCCGCTTTCTTTCTTGTCGGGGGGTTGATTGTTCCCTCTTCGGAAATCGTCATCAAAGAGGTCGGTGTCAATCCGACCCGCTCGGCCCTCATTGATGTCCTGCGCGAAATGGGGGGTAAGCTGACGGTGCAACAACCCCGGATGGCCGCCGACGAACCGGTTGCCGATCTTGTTGTCAGGAGTTCCAGTCTGAGGGGGCACGATCTCAAGGGAGAGATCATTCCCAGACTGATTGATGAGATCCCCATCTTTGCCATTGCGGCCTCACAGGCCAAAGGAAGAAGCACCGTTTCGGGCGCCGCCGAATTGAGGGTGAAGGAGTCCGACCGAATCGCCGTTTTGGTGGAGGAACTGGGAAAAATGGGGGCCTCCATTTCCGAAAAATCGGACGGCTTTGTCATTGAGGGGGGATCGAAATTAAAGGGAGGGACCTTCAACAGCCATGGCGACCACCGAATCGCCATGAGTTGCGCCATTGGGGCTTTGACTATTGGAAATTCCTCAGTTATTTCCGATATCGGCTGTGTTACCACCTCTTTCCCCGGTTTTTTTGACTTTTTGAGTCAATTGACTTCCTAATTACCTAAAATTCCTATAAAATAATTTGACATTTTGGGCCTTTACGCTTAAACGTCATGGCCTCAATTTTCTCCGATAAGGTGAATCTTGGGGACAAAGGAGGTTTTTTAAAACAAACAATGGTTGCTACCCAGAACTTATCTGATTTTAAAACGCTTTTTGAAGAACGTCTGAAAAATTTTAATCTGGAGGAAGGAAAACTGATCAACGGCACTGTAGTCTCGGTCGGCCGCGATATGGTGGCTGTTGATATCGGTTTTAAATCCGAAGGTTACATACCTGTCGAAGAATTCATCAATTTTGACGGTGTTGTCCCCATTAAACCGGGGGACTCAATCAAAGTGGTGCTCGAACAAATCGAGGATGACAACGGTCAACTGATTCTTTCCAAAGAGAGGGCCGACGCCCTGGAGGCATGGGACAACGTGGCTGAAGCCTTTGAAAAAGACGCGGCCATTGACGGGGTCATTGTCAACAAGATAAAGGGGGGAATGTCGGTCAATTTGGGAGGGATCAAGGCCTTTCTTCCCGGTTCCCAGATCGATTTGAAACCGATCAAGAGTCTCGACAGACTCATCGGCCACAAGTATCAATTCAAAATTATCAAGCTCAACAAGGCCAAGGGAAATATTGTTCTTTCCCGCAGAGTTGTTCTCGAAAAAGAGCGCGAATCGCAGAAAAAACAGCTCCTGGAAAACCTGCGCGAAGGGCAGGTGGTCAAGGGAGTGGTCAAAAATCTCACCGAATACGGGGCGTTTGTCGACCTCGGAGGCATTGACGGCCTGCTTCATATCACCGACATGAGTTGGGGAAGGGCCGGTCACCCGAACGAAATTTTCTCCGTCGGCGATGAAATCGACGTAGTGGTCCTGAAGTACGATCCCAAAACCGAAAAAGTGTCGCTTGGCTACAAGCAACTGAAACCCGATCCTTGGAAAGAAGTCAGGGAGAAATACATCCCCGGCGAAAAGCTTCAGGGAAAGGTGGTCAACATCACCGACTACGGCATTTTTGTCGAATTGGCGGAAGGGATCGAGGGGCTGGTGCATATTTCGGAGCTTTCGTGGTCGAAAAAAATGAAGCATCCGTCCAAGATGGTCAAGCAGGGGGACATCATTGAAGCGGTGGTTCTGGATGTGGACCCCGACAACCGGCGAATTTCCCTCGGCACGAAACAGCTCGAGCCGAACCCTTGGGACGGATTGGTGGGAAAATATCCCGCCGGCACCGTTGTCCAGGGGACGGTCCGTAACATTACTGATTTCGGGGTTTTTGTCGGCATCGAAGGAGAGGAGATCGACGGGCTGGTTCATGTGTCCGATTTAACGTGGGAGAAAAACGGAAAACATCCCTCCGAACTTTTCAAAAAAGGGGATACGGTTTCCGCCATTGTGCTGACCGTCGACAAGGCCAACGAACGGTTTGCCCTGGGCATCAAGCAGTTAAGCGACGACCCGCGGGCCAATATTGCCAGAAAATACAAAACCGGCGCGGTGATTTCCGGGGTGGTCGGTCAGGTTACCGACAGGGGAATTTTTGTGACCCTTGAAGACGATATCCCCGGTTTTATCGCCAATTCCGAGCTCTCCCTGCACGGGAAAGATACCGGGGCCGAAAGGCCGAAAGAGGGAGACCCGGTAACTGCTGTCGTCAAAAAACTCGATTCCAAGGACAACCGGGTTCTTTTAAGCGTCAAGGCCCATGAAAAGGCCTTGGAGAAAGAACACATGAAGGAGTTTCTTTCCCAGCAGGGTGACTCGTCCGTCAAATTGCAGGACATCGCCAAGTAGGGGCGTATTGCCTCGAAGAGGTCCCTCGTTGGGACAATACGCCCCCACAATCCACGATCCACGACCCTATGCGCCGCCATCCGATTCTTTTTTCGTTCCTTTTTATCTTCCTGATTCTTCTTTTTTTTGCCGTGCTTTTCGGCGTTGTTTTCACCTTTTCCGGCGGCGACCGGGCCGGATGGCTCCCCTTTGGCGATATTGCCGTTGTTGAAATAGAGGGGCCGATTTTCGATTCCACCGAAATCATCAGGGAACTCCACCGATACGGGGAAAATGATTCGATCAAGGCCCTTGTTCTTCGGATCGACTCGCCCGGAGGCGCCGTGGCCCCGTCCCAGGAAATTTTCGAGGAAGTCAAAAAACTAAGGAAGAACAAGAAAATCGTCGTTTCCATGGGGACGGTCGCCGCTTCCGGCGCCTACTACATTGCCGTCGCCGCGGACAAAATTTTTGCCAGCCCCGGCACCATCACCGGCTCGATCGGCGTCATCATGGAAAGCATGAATTTTCAGGAACTTCTCAAATGGGCCCGTCTTGAAAACCGGGTCATTAAAAGCGGCCATTTCAAGGATGTGGGCTCTCCATTTCGGGAAATGCTTCCGGAAGAGAGGGCCTATCTGCAGGCGATCTTGGACAACATGTACGCCCAGTTCAAGCAGGCGGTGGCTGAAAACCGCGGCCTTTCGCCCGAACAGATCGACCTGATTGCCGAGGGAAAAATTTATACGGGGGAACAGGCGATGAATCAGAAATTAATCGACGGGTTTGGAACGCTCTATGACGCCCTTAGCGAAGCCAAAAAACTGGCCGGGCTTCCGGAAGACGCCCATGTCATCTGGCCCCGCGAGAAACGGCTTCCCTTTGAATCGTTCCTGTTCGATTCGACGGGAAAAAATTCCCTTGAGCATTTTGTGAAAAAATATTTTCATGGGCAAGACATGCCGGTTTGGCTCTATTCGTTGAGTTTCTAACAAGGAAGGGCAAGCAATAAAGCAAATCGTCCCCGCTTGACGGGGCGATTTGTGCGGGGTTTGGGGCCATCGGAGGCCCTAGATAAAAATAAACGCGAGTAGCATCAGCAGGGCCGAGGGGGCCCCAAATAAAATAACATGAATAAAAGTGATCTTATTGAAGTGGTGTCTGAACGGGTAAAGAACCTTACCCGGCGTGAAGTGGAAGTGATTATCGACACGATTTTTGACAAAATGACGGGGGCCTTGTCGGGAGGCGAACGGATTGAAATTCGGGGTTTCGGCAGTTTTGAGGTCCGCGTGAGAGAGCCTCGGCAGGGGAGAAACCCGAAGACAGGGGCCCAAGTTTACGTGAATACGCGCAAAGTCCCCTTTTTCAAGGTGGGAAAAGAACTGCGCGAGCGGGTCAATAACGGGGCGGGGGCGGCTTAGATGAAGGTTCTTTGGGCCCCTTGGCGGATGGATTTCATTTTGAGGGCCCGCGAAAAATCGGCCTCCTGTATTTTTTGCGATCTTCCAAAAGAAAAAAAATCGGCTCGAAATCTTGTTCTCCACAAGGGCAAAAGGGCCTTTGTCATCCTTAACCGCTACCCGTACAGCAACGGACATCTCATGGTGGTTCCGAGCCGTCATTTGGCCCTTGTTGAGGGTTTGAATGCCGTCGAGCATGCGGAACTCGGTTTATTGGTGGGCCGGTCGATTAAGGCGCTTAAAAAGGCGTTTAATCCCGGCGGTTTTAACATCGGCTTGAATATGGGACGTGTGGCGGGGGCCGGCATTGAGGACCACGTTCATTACCATGTGGTCCCCCGGTGGGTTGGTGATGCCAGTTTTATGCCGGTGATCGGCAACGCCCGGGTGATCCCGGAGGCGGTCAAGGAGACATACCGGAAATTGCTGAAAGTGTTTTAAAAGTTAAAAGTTCCAACAGTTTAAGGTTTAAACTTTTTAAACCTTGAACTTTTGAACTTTTTGAACATTGAATCCGGAGTTGCCCTATGCTCCATTTTTTGAAATATCTTCTTCTCACCCTTTTTCTCTTTGCCGTCCTCAATCTTTTCCGGTCGAATCTGGATAGCGTTGTCTCGATCAAATTCCAGATTCCTTTGATCCATGAATGGTTATTTCCTCCTGTTTCACTGAACTATCTTCTCTTGACCGGTTTTTCTGCGGGAATTCTTTTTGCGGCATTTATCGGGGCGTTTCGGTTTTCGACAATTCGGGAGAAGAAGAGGGAGATTAAAAGATTAAAAGAGGAATTGAAGAATTGGGAGAGTAATCCAAAAGAAATTCTCCCTCCCTCACCTCCTGACATTACCCCGTAATTTTCTTCCCCGGTTTTCTCAATTTCCTGATATCGATGGAGGGCGATTCGTCCGGATAGCTTTGCACCGGCGATCTGACCGGGGCGCTTGTTTGCAGTTTTTTGAATTCCTCCGTTTTCGATTCGCTGGCGAACTTTCCCGCGACAAAACCGCTGGCGTCCCGGTTTTTGGCAATGGCCCGGGCCTGGACCTCGCGTTCTTCGCGAATCCGGTTGACCTCTTTTTCCA
>JACQOY010000066.1 GCA_016207765.1 Deltaproteobacteria bacterium
CTCCCTCCTCTTTTTCAATCCTCCCTTCCACGACGGCAAGATACATTTTTCTTATCTTCCTTTCCCGAAACTGGTCGGCCAACACATTGGCCATTTTCTTTTTGGTGAAAATAATCACGCCCGTGGTCTCTTTGTCGAGCCGGTGCATCTGCCCCAGATAGGGATGGAATTTTTTCTGCCGCGATTGGCGTTTCAAATAAGCGTTCACCTGCGCCACAAAAGAGTCATAGTCGACAAACGGCGGTTTGTCGCAGATCAGCAGATACATATCTTCATACAAAACTTTGACGAAATAATACCGCGAAAGCTCCGGCGCCGACTGGATGTCGTTTTTTTTCGGAACAAACAGCACGCGGTCGTTGGGTTTCAGGTTCCATTTGGAAATGAAAACATTCTTTCCATTGACAAACACCCTCTTTAAATCAATGGCTGTCTTGATTTGTTTGTGCGACCAGTTTTCCATTTTGGAATGGAGAAAATTTTCAATCGACACGCCGCGTTCGCTTTTTTTTACTTTGAATTGGTATTCCATGTCTGTCGTAAGGGCGCACGGCTGTGCGCCCCTACATGGTCCTCCGCGATAACACAATTGTGTATTCCCCTCTTGCTTCCGTACTTTTCAATTGCTCGCAAACTTCCGAAAACGGTCCCCAATGAATTGTTTCAAACTTCTTTGTCAGCTCCCGACCCACCAGAATGTAAAAATCCGAAAAATAGGCGGCCCATTCGTCCACCCTTTTTAAAATCTTGTGCGGCGACTCGTAAAAGGAATGCGTCCCCTCGATGGCGGCCATTTTTTCATAAATCTTCCGCCGTTTGTTGTTGGACGGCGGCAAAAAGCCCCAAAAATGAAATGGATCGGTGGGAAAACCGCAAACCGAGATAGCCGCCGTCACGGCGGAGGGACCGGGGATCGGCACGACATCGATTCCCCGCGATCGGGCCAGCGCCACCAGCCGGGCTCCCGGGTCGGAGATCCCCGGCGTTCCGGCGTCGGTGATGAGGGCCAGGTTTTCCCCCGCCTCCAGATGGCCGACAATCGCTTCGGCTTTTTTCTGCTTGCTGTACTCAAAATAGGAAACGAGTTTTTTTTGAATGCCAAAATGGCTCAAAAGGCCCCGCGAATGGCGCGTGTCCTCCGTGATAATCGCGTCGACCTCTTTGAGAATACGCAACGCCCGAAGGGTTATATCCTCGAGGTTCCCGATGGGGGTCGCAACAATATAAAGTATTCCCGGCATATTACCGACGAACGGGTCCTGCCGCCTGTGGATCTCCCGCTCGTCCTCGTCCCGCGTTGCGGGACTGCGGCGCGATCGGGAGCCCTCCCTACGGCGTCACCCGTTCGTCTTTACTCCAATTTGATTGGCATTTTTGGCAAAATCATACCGCCTTTTCGCACAAAATTTTTCCGCTCCTTGAACTGGGCGCTCTCCAACACCTCTCCCGGACTTAAAACCGGCGTCAGGCAAAAATCGTTCCGTTCCCCCAGTGCCGTCCACTCGTCGCGCGTTCCGGATTTGAAAATCGCCGCCAATTGTTCGTGAACCCCCGGCGCGGCATCGGGATAACCTTGTGTTTTCCATTCCGGCTTGCCGATAAAGTCGCAAAAAGGGTTCCAAAATTTGTCCTCCAAAGCGGCCAAAACAACCCGTTTTTGGTCGGAGGTTTCATAAATCCGGTAACGGGCCAGAATGCCGCTTAAGATATTTTCCTTCACGCCAGATTGAGCCATCATCAATCCGGCAAGGTTTAAAAAAATCATCGAATCGGTCATTGAAATATCGATTAGTCCCCCCTTCCCCTGCTTGCCTCTCCGAACAAGGGCGCTCACAATCGACAGGGCGGCAAAAAGCCCGCCGCCGACCAGATCGGCGTACTGCACCGGGGGCATTTCCGCGTTCAACAAACCAGCCATCGACAGATAATTGAGATCATGCCCTGCGCGATTCCGATTGGGCCCTTTTTGACCGAAACCTGTAATCGAGGCGACAACCAGTTTCCGGTTGATTTTCAAAAGTCCTGCCGGCGACAAACCCATTTTTGCCAAGACACCCGGCCTAAACGACTCGATGAGAACATCGGCCTTCTTGACCAGACTCTTAAGGGTATCGCCCCCTTCTTTCGACTTGAAATCAACCGTGATGATCTTTTTTTGCCGATTAAGGGCATCGAAGAGGGGAAGAATTTCCCGCAGATAATCGGGCCTGCGGGTATCTTCCACCTTGATAACACGCGCCCCGAGGTCCGATAGAATCAGCGAACAGAACGGCCCCGGAATGAGGCGCGAGAGATCGACAACGGTCAGGCCTTTAAGGGGTTTTGCGGGCATGGAGATGAAATACGGCGAGACAGGACGGACGGCAAGAACAAAAATAAAAAACCCGCCGAAACTTCCGACGGGTTTTTCAATTCATTTAGAGCCAAGAAACTACTAGCGTCTTTTTTTTGCTTTCTTTTTTGCTTTCTTC
>JACQOY010000067.1 GCA_016207765.1 Deltaproteobacteria bacterium
CCGCACCACCACCCGGGCCAAAGGGCTTGTTGCAAAGCCGGGTGCGCGGGACATGGCGGTCCAGGGAGAAGTCTGGACGCCCCATGAAGAGTGCAGACTCAACAGCCCCGATGTCAAACCGTCGTCCTTATTTCCGAGAGTCACCTCATAAACATCCTGCTCCACCTCAGTCTGCTCAACGGGAATTTCCACTGTCGCCACCGGATTGTCATCGTCAAATGCGATGGGCTGATAGTCCTCAACGTTTGGGTCTCCGTAAGATAATGCGGCCAGGAAAGGCAAAACCGCCATCGATGACGTTCCCCCTCTGTCCTTCCCCTCTGTGTCTATGTTACCGGCACCGGGTACTTTTTCCCCTCCGCCGAGGCCTTGTCCACCGCCCAATCTTTCGTCAATGGCCTCCACGGCGAGGGTTAAGGCGCGGGCCCTGAACCGATCGAGTTCACTCGATTGACGGCGGGAACTCCACAACTGATCGGCAAAGGCGAGAATAACGTCCTGCAAGGTGTTTGTCTCTCTGGGGCCGGAAGGATGGGAAATTTCCAAACTATGACTCAAGTCATCCAGATAAGAGAAAAAATTATCGGGTCCTCCCCCAAATTCAAAATCTTCAGATATCCCCAAATCAACAAGGCGGGAGCTCAGTGGTACATTTGAAACATCGCGGAAACCGGTTCCATGGCTTGAAAGCTTTTGTCTTGCCAGACGAATGAGGACAGGAATAGTCCAGACGGGAGGGGGGGCTTGCCCCTCTTTCCTCAATGTCCCCTCGATAAGATCGGCAACGGTGGCATCCGGTTGATCGGGATCGGCGAGGGAGAGTGAATCAAGACGGGTGTCGAGTAAAATCTCTCCCTGACGATTTCGCTCCCGTTGAATATCGCGATAGATTTTTTCAGGGGACAAAGGGGCAACATCATCACTGGATGCGGGAAGTGGTGCAGACAGATAGGCCCTTTGCGCTTCGAGAAAATTTCTTGCCGGGCGGCTTATTCCCATCTCACGAACATAATGGGCGGCCAAAAGGCGGGCCAACGCCTCTTTTTGGTTCGGTTGAAGTTTTCCAAAATAATATGATTCATTGGCGATTGTTTCCAGACGACTGATGTATTCTGCATCCATGTCCAAGATCAAAGGGTTGGAAGCCTGGACGTAACGGTCGTAAAAATCGTAAAGGGCCCTCTGGTAGCGGCGAACCAGTTCTTCCTCATTGGCCGGCAAAGGAGGGGGAGGGGTTTCCTTGAAAAGCACCGGGGATTCTACAAGTTTCCACACCGGGGGGAAAAGGATGCTTGCCACCCTTCTTTGATAAGTCCTTCTGCCTCCATTTGCCAAATTAAGGGCATGCCCGCCAGTCCCGATAAAAGGAATCCATCGGTCCTCTTCTTGTTCCAGGGCCTGAGCCCTTGTATAGGCCAGAGTAGCTGTTGCCATGAGATCATCGGCCGGCAATTCTTCGGCACCGGCGTTTCTTTCATCCTGTTCGGCCAATTCCGAAAGACCAAGACTTCGACGCAGATTGGCCCTCAACAGATAAGTAGCGGCCACCTGTCTTGTATCTCCTCCTCCAACTCCGGAATAGAGCGCCAGTGCCCCATCAAGGAGCCATAGGGCATGGTCGGAACTTTCTGCATCTGTTGTTTTACTGACAATCTCCGCCCCGAGTTCCATAACATCAGGCCAACTGACCCTTCCCGAAGGATCCACAGTTGCGTCAACATGCCCTGAGGCCTGCAGGATCAGATCGGCCGTTTCATTATTTCCTTTTTGTTCCAAAGTGGCGCCGAGGCTTCTTAAAAAATCACGGCAGATCGCCATTCGGCGCTCACCATGGGCGACCGAACGCGCCGGTCCCTGAATTAAATCAACAGCCCGTCTTTGACCGGCGAGCGTACCGGACCCCCACAAGGTTGATGCCGCCCGTTCAAAATAGGAGGCCCTCTTGAGGGGATCGGGATTAAGCCGGCCCATCTTTTCATAGAGGGCGGCAGTTGTTGTGTTGTCTAACCGGTAGAGGTCGATCATCTGATAAAGCTCGAGGGCCGAGGATAAATCGCCTCTTTCCTCGGCCTGCCGGGCCAGGTAAAGATAAATTTCAGCGGCTTCCCTCTGCTTTCCCCAACGATTTAAAAGGCGCGCTTTTAAAAATAGATCCCTAAGAGGTGAAGAATGTTCCGCATGGTCGGGAGAGGATATGGCGGGGAGGATGGCCACCGGTATTTGTTCCCCGGCAATCACTGTTGGATCAGCCGTGCCGATTAATTTCACCCTCTGTTCGGAAACAAGACCCCATTGCGATTCCAGTTCATCGGCCTTTGCCTCATCAAAAGCTACCAGAGTTCCCGCTTGCATTCGCTGGTGAAGTTTGGCCCGCATCCGATAGGTCGTTACAATTTTTATTTGATCATCCGGATTGGTAACCCATTCTTCCACTGCTTCGAAAATGAAAAGGGCGGTATCAAACTTGGTTTTCATTCCGCCAAAATCAACCCATTCGTGTACAAACCCTCCTTGACTTGTCTGGCCTGCATATCGGGTTACCTCAGGAACTATCTCGGTGGCCATGGTCATAGCCTGGGAAACAAGTTGTGCGGGATCTTCTCCCTGCCGGATTTTTTGGGTGATTTCTTCAATCAGCCTGGCGGCATCACGAAGCCTTTCAGGATCATCATGATTGCCGGAATCACCTTTGTTGGCCAGCCAAGCGGCCCGTACCATAAGGGCAAGGGCATGAAGGGAATTTCTTTCTACCCGGTCCAAATGGCTCCCCGCTTTTTGGCTGAAGGTTATCGCTTTTTTGAGGACTTCCATGGCCTCTCCGGCTTTACCCTTGTTAAGAAGTCTCTTCGCATGGAGCGTCCAATGAGTTGCGGCCTGTGCGACATAACGACCCTGTTTGGAAGGATCGGATTCGAGGAGGGCCATCCTTTCGTAGGCTTCCGCGATTTGTGCGTTTTTATCTTTGGAAAAAGCTGAACCCCAGGCCTCAATCGCTTTTTGGTAGAGGGTAAGGGCTTCGGGACGATTTCCGGTTAATTCGGCGGCGAGGGCCTCTTCAAAAAACAGCTCACCCGCTTTTTTGCTGACTCCGACCAGAGCCAATAATGTTGCGGGTGAAAGAACAGGATGATGGACTGCTTGGGAAACCGCGGCTGTCAGGGGATATGAAGTTAAAAGGTCGAAACGGTCTGACCCAACAGGCAAGGCTCGCTCCATCTTTTCCGAGCCATCAGGTGTCAGAACAAGACTTCCCCCGCTTGCAGGTGCCGTAGGATCGGCATCAGCGGGGGATAGACCGGCCTCTCCGGCCCCTATTTTTGTTGTTTTATCGGTTGACATGATTGACCTTTGACCCTTATCGACTCCCGCTTAAAAAAGTTGCTAGTTTTCGCCTAGAAAGGTGCATAAACTAATTGGGGGTAGTATTTTAGGTAATAATTATAATTAGTTAGAAAAGTTGTTTCGTAATGAAAAAAAGCGGGGCAGGGAGCATTCATATAAGAAGGGGCCTTGAAAATTCGGTTTGACATAACCGGTTTTACGCGTAAAATTGGTTATCATGGACCGATTTCACGAGCATTTTCGAACGCTTCAATATTACTGGGCCGATCCGGACTGGCTACGAGACCGGATGCTTTTTGTTTCGGGGCCGCGGCAGGTGGGAAAAACCACTCTGGTTACCCATACCCTCTGTACAAAAGAGGATGCCTATTTCAACTGGGACAATCGAAAGATCCGGCTGGCCTATCAGAAAGACGCCGATTTTTTTGCCGGTTCCGGTTCAAAATGGATCTGCTTCGACGAAATCCACAAGCGCCCCAAGTGGAAAGACATTCTCAAGGGGATCTACGACACCCACAAGGACCGCTACCGGTTTGTCATTACCGGTAGCGCCCGCCTCGATACGTTTAAAAAAAGCGGCGATTCGCTGGTGGGTCGTTATTTTCACACCACCCTTTTTCCGATCAACCTGCCGGATATTCATCAAACCGATTTTCGGCTTCCCGAAAAGCCGCTGACCCTTCTCAATCAAGCCGCCGATACTCCCGACTCTCCGGCCTTTGAAGACTTGCTGGCCTGTGGAGGGTTTCCGGAGCCTTTTTTTGCCGGAACCGGCCAATTCTGGAAACGCTGGTCGGACAACCATCGGGATCTGATTCTTACGGAAGATCTCCGGGATATCTCGAAGGTCACCGAGGTCGACAAAATCGAGGCCCTGCTTGAAATGCTGGACCCCGCAATCGGCAAGCCGCTGAGTTACAGCAATTTTGCCCGCGATCTGGAAACAACCCACGGCAGTATTCGTCGCTGGCTTGAAATGTTAAGCCGGGTTCAACTGGTTTTTGCGGTGCCTCCCTATTCCAAAAAAGTAAGCCGCGCCTACACGCAGGAAAAAAAATGGTATTTCACCGACTGGCGCGCGGCGGGCGGGAATGTCTTTGAAAATTACGTGGCCTCGTCCCTTTATCGGGCCGTCCGGCTCTATACCGACCGGTTCGGCGAAAAGATGTCGCTGTATTTTGTGCGGACACACGATGGAACAGAGGTCGATTTTTTGCTCTGCCGGGAGGGGAATCCCTGGCTGTTGGTGGAGGCCAAAGAGGGACAGGCTGAAATGACGCGGGGGGTTTATCGTTTTGCCGCTGAATTCGGCGTTCCCTGTCTTGTCGCAACCCGCAAAAAAAACTTCTTCAAGAAAACAAAAGGAAACGAAGGCCAGACGATCATCGGCCTTTCCTGGTCGCGCCTTGGGGTTCTTTTGCCCTAAGATGCCATCGACAAAGTAATCCGCTATTTCTTGTAAACCTTCTCTTCTTCAAAAAGCTTTTTGGCGATGATCTTCGACTCACCGTTTTCAATCTTCCGGAAAAAACAGCTCCGATATCCCTCATGACAAGCGGCCACCTTTTGCACCACCTTGACCAAAAGGCAATCGGCGTCGCAGTCGTAATAAACCTCCTTCACCTCCTGCGTGTGGCCGGAGGTTTCCCCCTTGATCCACATCTTGTTTCGTGAACGGGAATAGAAGGTGACATAGGGCCCCTCGAGGGTTTTTTTCACCGCTTCCTGGTTCATGTAGGCAACCATCAGGACCTCGTTGTTTTCCACATCCTGTATGACTGCGGGGATCAGGCCGGATGTATCGAACTTCATTTTACCGATTAAGGGTTCAAACTTGTTCATGGTTATTGAAGATAAAAAGGCGCCCGCCAATTTAATGACGGGCGCCTTTGAATCAGTGATATCTGTGTCGACTTACCAGCGTGAACCGCCGCCGCCAAAGCTACCTCGGCCGCCGCGATCACGATCACGACCGCCGCCTCCGCCGCCGCCGAAGCCGCCGCGTCCACCGCGTCCGCCACGTCCACCACCTCCGCCACCCGAATCACGGGGGACCATGGGACGGGCTTCGTTGACTTTAAGGGCTCTTCCGCCAATATCTTTGCCGTTTAAGGCTTCGATGGCTTTCAAAGCCTCTTCGTCATTTTCCATTTCGACAAACCCGAAGCCTTTTGACTGGCCGGAAAATTTGTCTTTAATGACGCTGGCCGACAACACCGCTCCAAAGGGAGCGGCCATTTCGTTTAACTGCGCATCATCCACAGAATAGGGGAGATTCCCCACATATAGTTTCTTGCTCACATTGACTCCTTGTCATGTTTTCTCTTAAGCGGCTGGCGAGATATCGGCAGGTCGTCACTCCTGCGGGAAGCAGGGAAAAGGCGGCTTACACTTGATCTCATCGTCTCTTAAGAAATGCATCCCAAACTTAACACAGCTCCATTCGAAAGGGCAATATAAAATATTTGTTCAATATCAAGCGGTTATGAAGTGATCCGGATAGGAACCCCCTTTTTGGCGAGATATTCCTTGGCTTCTCCGACGGTAAATTCCTGATAGTGAAAGATGGAAGCGGCCAGAACCGCATCGGCTCTGGCGGCGATTAACCCCTCGTAGAGGTGTTCGAGGGTGCCGACACCGCCCGATGCGATGACGGGAATACTGGTTGCATCGACCACCGCCCGGGTCAACTCGATATCGTAGCCGATTTTGGTGCCATCACGGTCCATGCTGGTGAGCAAAAGTTCACCCGCGCCGTATTGCTCCATTTTTTTGGCCCACCGGATGGCGTCGATGCCGGTTGGATTTCTGCCGCCGTGAGTGTGCACTTTGAAGAGCCCCGTGACCAGTGACTCGTGACCCGTGACCCGAAGCTTTTGGTCCCTGGTCCCTGGTCTCTGGTCCCTAGTCTCTCGTTTTGCGTCAATCGCCACCACAATACACTGGCTTCCAAATTTTTCAGCCGCCTCCTTGACAAATTCCGCCCGTTCCACAGCCGCGGTGTTGATGGAAACCTTGTCGGCCCCCGCATTGAGCAGGTCGCGGATGTCTTGGAGGGCCCTGATGCCCCCGCCGACAGTGAGGGGCATGAAAACTTGTGATGCGGTCTTTTCGACAACATCCAGAATGATTTTTCTCTTTTCGTGCGAGGCGGTGATGTCCAGAAAGGTCAGCTCATCGGCCCCTTCGTCGTTGTAGCGCTTGGCGATTTCCACCGGATCGCCGGCGTCACGAAGGCCGACAAATTTGACCCCTTTGACCACGCGGCCTGCTTTAACATCGAGACAAGGAATGATTCGTTTAGTGAGCATGGTTTCGTGTAGGGGCAATTCACCCCATAAAGAGGGGCCGCTCTTTATGCGGTGAATTGCCCCTACGAATCGCCTCCTTCAAATCCACCAATCCTTCATACAGCGCCTTTCCGGCAATCACGCCGGAGACGTTGGGGATTTTTTTCAGCGTTTCAATCTCCTCCAATCTTGTAAAACCTCCGGAGGCAATAATGGGAAACGGACTCTCGGAAGCCATTGACCTGATCCGGGCAAAATTCATCCCCTGCATCATGCCGTCACGGGAGATGTCGGTATAAATGACGGCGGAAATTTTTTGACCGGTGAATTTTTTGGCCAACTCTCCCGCTTTTATTTTGCTTACATTGTCCCACCCCTCCACGGCTACCATTCCGTCTTTTGCGTCGATGCCGAGAATAATCCTGTCCGGAAACTGCGCACAAGCCATCCCGGCAAATCGGGGATCCTTCAATGCGGCGGTGCCGAGGATGCAATAAGTCACCCCGCTTTTGAAATAGGCCTGGACCGTTTTAAGATCGCGGATGCCCCCGCCGATTTCGAGCTGAATTTTTGGAAAGGCCTTTGCAATTGATTCAACCTCCTTGAAATGGATCGGTTTTCCCTCGAAGGCGCCGTTTAAATCGACCAGATGGAGGCGTTTGGCTCCCGCATCGATCCATTTTTCGGCGATTTCCACCGGATTGTCCGAATAAACCTTCGCCTCACCCATTCTTCCCTGTGAGAGGCGGACAACCTGATGGTCTTTCAGATCGATGGCCGGTATAACAATCATTTCAACTCCGCGAAATTCTGTAACACCTTCAATCCCAGTTTCTGGCTCTTTTCCGGATGAAACTGGCAGGCGAGGACGTTGTCCTTTTCGATGCTGGAACAAAAGAGGCCGCCATAGTCGGTTTCGGTGGCCACGATCGATTTCTCCTTGGGGGCGACACAGTAGGAATGGACGAAATAGAACGAAGAATCGTTTTCAATCCCTTTCAGGAGGGTCGGGTTTCCCTTTTTCTGAATCTGATTCCATCCCATATGGGGGATTTTGAGGTTGGAGATGTCACCCCCGCGAAGGCGGGGGTCCAGGTTTTGATTTCCTGGATTCCCGCTTTCGCGGGAATGGCAAAACTCAGAAAAATCAAATTTTTTCACCTTTCCCTTCAAAATTCCCAAACCGGGAGACGGGCCGAATTCTTCGCCCTCTTCAAACAAAAGTTGAAGACCCAGACAGATTCCCAAAAAGGGTTTTCCCTTTTTGATCTCTTCCTTGATGATGTCGATCAAGCCGTAATTTTTGAGATTCTCCATGCATTTGGGAAAGGCGCCCACGCCCGGGAGGACGATTTTTTCGGCATCCCGGATTTTTTTTATGTCGCGCGTCACGCACACACGGGCGCCAACCGCCTCGAATGCCTTGGAGACGCTTTTTAGGTTCCCCATGTCGTAGTCGATGATGGCTATCATAGAGTGTCCCCTCCTTTGTAAGGAGGGGTAGGGGGAGGTAGAGACGCCGGCAAAATTTCGGTATTCTCTACCCCACCCAGCCTCCCCTTACAAAGGGGAGGAGGGCCTTACAGTTTCCCTTTTGTGGATGGAATTCCGTTGGCCCGGGGATCGATGGAGGTGGCCATGTCCACGGCCCGGGCAAACGACTTGAAAATCGACTCAACAATATGATGCCTGTTGCCCGGTTTGAGGACGTGCACATGCAGATTAACCGCCGCCTCGTTCACGAAGGCCTGAAAAAATTCGTGGACCAGCTGGATATCGAAGTTTTTGATCCGCCCGGATTTGATTTTGGGTTCGTACACCATGCAGGGGCGGTTGCAAAAATCCACCGCCACCGTGGTGAGCACCTCATCCATCGGCAAAGTGAAATGTCCGTAGCGGCGGATTCCCTTTTTGTCCTTTAAAGCTTTTTTAAACGCGGAGCCCAAAGCCAGCCCCACATCCTCCACCAGGTGGTGGTCATCCACATCCACATCGCCGGTAGCCTTGAGGTTCAAATCGAACATCCCATGCTTGGCGAAGGCCTCAAGCATGTGGTTGAAGAAAGGGATCGGCGTCTTGACAGCGTACTTGCCCGATCCATCCACATTCAAGGAAAGGGAGATGTCGGTTTCGGAGGTTTTCCGGCGAACAACAGCCTTTCTTTCTACGCTCATGATTATTTTTCTTTATCTTACCATCCCTCAATCTGCAAGACGGGAATTCAACCTGGGTCTCGTGGCCCTTGCGGGGCATCAAACAATTCCTCCACAAAGAATTGTGTTTTGGCCGGAACTTGCCGGTGCGGATAGTATTTTTTGATAATCTTGAAGACCTGTTCCGGGTTCTTCAGCCTCAAATAGCCGATGAGAAATTTCACGTCACCGGCGTCTGCCGTATCAAATCGCGCCGACATGCATTTCATCGCCAGCATGTAATCGGCGCGCGGGGCCCAGACGCGGAGATTGGAAAATTCCAGTACATTTTCCCGCGGCGGATCTGCATGAAAATAGACCTTGGCCGCGTCGTTGAGCCAGTCTTCCGGCAGGCCCTCCCGGTGGGCGATTTTCTTTGCCGCCATTCGAATTTCGGCGGTTGGTTCGAATATGGCATCCACGTCCTTTGTGGCCTTGCGAGTCTGAAAAACAAGACACATCACCGCACCGCCGCAAATTCCCACTTCTCCGGTGATGCCGTCCTTTTTTAGTTCATCGTTGAGCAGACCAAAGAGCGCCTTGATTTTTTTGATATCGAGCATGTCTAAATTCCTTCCTACACGCGTTCCAAAAAGTTTTTCAGTACAAAAATATTCCTTTTGCGAAAATGAACCGGTGATTCCACGAGGGCCGTTGCCTTGAGATTTTCGATGCCGGACGGAAACCATGGTTGAGCAAGCGGCTGAATGCCGGCGCACCAGAACGGATATCCCATTCCCCGTTCATCGCAAAGCGTTTCAACCGTGGAGGCGATGAGGGCCTTAAGGCGCACGGGAAGGCGGCTATGGGGCGGTTGGGCGACCAGGGTTGGGTCGCCACTGCGGCGGAAAGAATCGACGAAGTTGAAAAAGGGGGTTCTCCAGTCCTCTTTTGGGGTCAATTTGCGGGTAAAGAGAGTCACCGCCTCTGGTGGAGACTCAAAAAAACCGGCCATATGTTCCCTGAAATTTTTTGCCGAATAACCGAGCGCCCCGGCGATTTTTGCCAGTGTGGAAAGGCGTGTATCTGCGCCCGCCTCGATCAACTGAAGTGCCTTATAGGAAACCCCGGCCCGTCGTGCCAATACCCGCTGGGATAGCCCAAATTTTGACCTTATTTCTATAATATTAACCACTAGTTAATTATAAATAACGTATTATATTACGTCAATCATAAAACAAGCCCTCTTTTAATCTGAAAGATTGTGATCAGCGGTGGGCATTTGCCGTGGAGCAGAACCACTCGTAATCGATGAGATCGGTCACCGTCGGCTTATCCCCGCAGAGCGGGCAGGCCTGGTCGCGGCGGATTTTTAGCTCACGGAACTTTTGTTTGAGGGCGTCGTAGAGAAGCAATTTTCCGACAAGCGGCTCCCCCTGATTGATGATCAATTTAATGACCTCCACCGCCTGAAGCGATCCGATAATTCCCGGAAGGACGCCGAACACCCCCGCCTCCTGACAACTGGGGGCCATATCCGGAGGGGGCGGAAGCGGATACAAACAACGGTAGCAGGGGCCGCCACTCGCCGGATCGAAAACAGTCACCTGCCCTTCAAAACGAAAAATTGAGCCATCCACCAGCGGTTTCTTTAAAAAGAAACAGGCGTCGTTCACCAGATAACGGGTCGAAAAATTGTCGCACCCGTTCACGATGATGTCATATTGTGAAAAAATGTCACGGACATTGGTCCGGTCGAGTCGCATCTGGTGCGGTACCGCCGTGATGTCGGAATTGATTCCGCGCAGGCGGTGAACCGCCGATTCCACTTTGGGACGCCCCTCCCACGATTCGTCGTGCAAAATCTGGCGCTGAAGATTTGATTTGTCGACCACATCATTGTCGATTATTCCCAGTGTTCCCACACCCGCCGCCGCCAGATAAAGGCCCGCCGGCGAGCCGAGGCCTCCGGCGCCGATTAAGAGAACTTTCGCGGCAAGAAGTTTCATCTGCCCTTCTTCGCCGACCTCCGGCATCGAGATGTGGCGGGCATAGCGGGCCAGCTTTTCCGTGGATAAGGTTTTTTTCTGCTCAATGAGAAAACCGGCGTGTTGCCAGGCGGCATAGCCCCCTTTGAGAGAACTCACATTTTTGTAACCCATTTCATTTAAGGAACGGGCGGCCAAGGCCGAACGGTTGCCTCCGGCGCAGTTGATCACAATTTGCCGGTCGCGCCTGGATTCGAGATTCTCGATCTTAAGCTCCAAAAATCCGCGGGGAATCGTTTTGGCGCCGGGAATGATCCCTCCGTCGGTCTCTTCCTTTTCGCGGACGTCGATTAAAAGAACATCCTCTTTCTTGTCGACTTTCTTTTTCAGGTCTTCGACCGAGATCTCTTTGATTTGCTTCTTGATTTCGCCTAGATATGTCTGGACATCTTTCATAGGTCAATCCTGTAAGGGCGTACAGCCGTACGCCCCTACAAAACAATTATACCGATTTCTCAAATAGAAATGAAGGGTTACCAGACGGGAGAAAGGGCGTCAAGCGGTGAGCGGCGGCCTCTTCTTGTGCCACTCGGTGGCCTGCTCAAAGGCATGACCAACCTTGAAAAGGGTTTCTTCGTCGAACGGTTTGCCTATTAATTGCATCCCGATCGGCAAATTATTTTTATCAAAACCGCAGGGGAGGGCGAGGCCCGGAAGACCGGCCATGTTTACAGGAATTGTAAAAATGTCGGATAAATACATCTGAAGCGGGTCACCCGCTTTTTCGCCGATCTTGAAGGCGGTTGTGGGGGAGACGGGGCAGACGAGACAATCCACTTTTTTGAAGGCCTCTTCAAAGTCACGGCGGATAACCGTCCGGGCCTTCTGGGCCTTTCGATAATAGGCATCGTAGTAACCGGCCGAGAGAACGTAGGTGCCGAGCATGATCCGGCGCTTCACCTCTCTGCCGAACCCCTCCGTTTTCGTTAATTCGTACATCTCGCTTAAATTTTCAGCCGAGGCGCGATAGCCGTAACGAACCCCGTCGAACCGGGCGAGGTTGGAAGAGGCCTCAGCCGGGGCGATAATGTAATAGGTTGCCGTTGCATATTCGGTGTTCGGCAGAGACACCTCTTCGATTTTTGCCCCCAACTCCTCGAGCTTTTTGATCGCCTGTTTGACCGAATCCGCAACTTGGGAATCGATCCCCTTTGGAAAATATTCCTTCGGCATGCCGATTTTCATCCCCTTGATCGATTGTCTTAAAGATCCCGTGTAATCGGGAACGGGGACATTCACCGATGTGGAATCATGGGGATCATGCCCCGCCATTACATTCATCATCAAGGCGCAGTCCTCCACATCTTTTGTCATGGGGCCCATTTGGTCGAGGCTGGAGGCAAAGGCGATGACGCCGTATCTGCTCACCCGGCCATAGGTCGGTTTCAACCCGACGATACTGCAGAGGGAGGCGGGCTGGCGAATGGAGCCGCCGGTGTCGGTGCCCAGCGAGGCGCTACAAAGGTCGGCGCTGACAGCGGCGGCTGAACCCCCGGAGGAGCCGCCGGGGACTCGGGTCAAATCCCACGGATTTTTGACCGGTTTGAAAGAGGAATTTTCGTTGGAGGAACCCATGGCAAATTCATCCATGTTCACCTTGCCGACAATCACCGACTGCGCCTCCAGAAACTTTTGGATCACCGTGCTGTTGTAAGGAGGGACGTAATTCTCCAAAATTTTGGAGGCGCAGGTGGTTTTGATCCCTTCCGTCAGATAAATATCCTTGGGGGCGAGAGGAATTCCCATCAGGGGTCCGGCATATTGCCCTTTTGCAATTTGGGCATCGACGCTTTTTGCCTGGGCCTTTGCCTGCTCATTGCAGACGGTGATAAAGGCGCCGATTTTGGAATCGAGCCGGTCGATCCGTTTGAGAACCGAGTGGGTCAGCTCGACGGAGGAAATTTCTTTTTTGCGGAGTTTAGGGGCCAGTTCATGAATTGTCAGCGATGCGAGATCGGTCATGGTATTATCCAATCACCCTTGGAACGCGAAACATGTTTTGTTCCGCTGACGGGGCTTGTTCCAGGGCCTTATCGCGCACGGGGGATTGTTTTGCCTCGTCTTCACGGAAGACATTGGTCACCGAGACGGCATGGGAGGTGGCCTCGATATCCTTGAGATCCAATTTGTTCAGCTTTTCCACATATTGGAGAATATCGGTCATCTCGCGGGCAAAACGCTCCGTTTCTTTCTCGTCGAGGGACAGTTTCGCCAGCTTGGCGATTTTTGTGACGTCTTCGCGGGTAATCATTTTTTTGATGGGCGAACACAGGGGTTCACCCCTACGATTTATTTAAACAGGCTTGAAATCCCCTTCAAAAAGCCGCTCTCCGACCCCGCCAGTTTTTCCAGTTCACCGTCGTCCAAAAACACCCCATTGCATCCAAAACATTTGTCAATGGTCACCCCCTTGAAGAGAATCGGGTGGAGTTCCATCCCGCATTTGGGGCAGTGCATCCAGTGGAGTTCCTTGAGCCGGTTTTTTTCCTCCTGCTCGAGTTTGGCCATCCGTTCGGCGGCCAGACGTTTTTTCTTTTCGGCCTCCTCGCGGGCAAAATATTCTTCTTCGGCGGTGGTTGGTTTGATGGTCATGGACGATCCTCCGTGGTTGTCGAGGCTACGTAACATAGTGAATTTGGAAGTGTCAAATGCCGGAAACATTCCCTTCAAACATGGGCACGCCAGTCAAGGCCGACCGGTTTGCCCAATGGCAAACCGCAAGCGGCCGCGACAGTCAACCAGAGACTTGACCCATTGTCTTTCCCTGCCAGATGTTGTTGGCGATTCGTGAATTACCTGGCAAATGAGTGAAAGAAAGAAGATGGCTATTAGCGAAAGTCCTGTATCACTCCTGATCCCACTGGCTTGCAAAATCCGGATACATCCCAACGGCAAGTTGATATAGGTCAGGCGAATTGATATTAAATCCGATACAGACATAGGCATCATCGTAATTATCAGGAAGTAACTTTGCGATCGCACAATCGCTATCGACACTGTACCTTGCGGCATCTTCTATGATTGCACTCATTTCAAGAAATCCCGGGCTATCGGTGATATAGTCAACATCAACTATGCTCTGCAGGGGAGTTGTGCCACATCCGTCTAAATCACGTGTTGTTAATTGCATTGGGATTTCTACTGAACAACCTTCTCTATAAAGTGTTCCTACAAAATTTTCTGATGTGACATGAAATGTGGGTGAATAGGACGTCTCTGGATTGTATTCATCGGCAGTTTCAATGGCAAGATCAACATCTTCAGAAACACCGAGCGCAACCTCTGCATCATCGGTTTTAAAAACATCTATGTAATTCCAACCACTCCCAGAGGGTACACATAATTCTTCATCTGTTGTTTGTTTGATAGGAAATTGTTGATTAGTTGCTACGTAGTAAACAGGCGCATTCTCAACAAATATCCTGCCGTGCTCGAGAGAAGCGGGAATATCACTCTCTTTGTTTTTAAATTGAGGGGTTTCACTACAGGCAAGCAAATAAAGAAGAGCTGGAAATATAGTAACCTCCTGAATAAAATAACTCTTCCCCTTATTATCGGCAGGTCTTGAAAAAAAGTGCTAAGTTTTTTGTCCAAAATCAGACACTGCTAAAAAAATTAATAATTTCATCATTATAGGCCTGATATTTTTTTATTAAAAATGGACAATTCCGCCATTTTTGGGCCCAACCCCAAGGGGGCCTCTTCGAGGAAGGGCCTTCCGGTAGAGGGTGGCTCCGTTGCAGACGGGTTTGCGCCGACCTCTCGATCCCAAAAAACTGGTTGACTTTGCAACTGTATTCAGTTACAAACTGAAGATGGCGGACATAAAGGTTATTTTGCAGAAAATCCAGCGGGGGGAAATTCTCAAAGTGCAGGAGGCCGAGGCGATATTGAAACATTGGGGTTATCTTTATCGACCCGGAAAGGGAAGCCATCAGAATTGGAAGCACCCGATCAAGCCCAAAATTTTGACGATTGCTGTTCATGGGAAGGAGCTTCCCCGATACATCACCCGGGAGCTTAAAAAATTGATGGAGGAACAAAATGAAACATAAATACAAAGTCAACATTACCTGGGATCCCGACGACAAAATCTATGTCGCCGAGGTGCCGGAACTCGACGGCTGTATGTCGCACGGAAAAACCGAATTCGAAGCGTTAAAAAATGTGGAGAAGGCCATCGATGGCTGGATTCATACGGCAAAAGAATTCAATATGCCAATACCCGAACCGCTCCCCGCCAAAAAGTTTTCCGGATCTTTTAACGTGCGGATTCCAAGGGATATCCACCGCGGGCTGGTTTTAAAGGCAACCGAAAATAAAATCAGTCTTAATCACCTGGTTTCTCAAATTCTCTCCCGAGCTGTTTAATTCGTTGGAATTAATCCGGACTGTGTTAAATTCGCTCCATGTCCCAGGAAACCATTTTCATTTTGGAAGCGTTGCTTTTCGGCCTGGTAATCGGGTCTTTTTTGAACGTCTGCATTTACCGCCTCCCACTGCAAAAATCGCTGGGGGGACGGTCATTTTGCCCGGTGTGCGCGCAACAAATTCCCTGGTACGATAATATTCCCGTCTTGAGTTTTCTTATCCTGCGCGGCCGTTGCCGGTTTTGCCGGGGGCGCATCAGCCTTCAATATCCCCTGGTCGAAATCATCGCGGGGGGCCTTTCGGTGTTGACACTGCTTCACGTTTCTTATGAACTCGACCGCTATTTCATCTGGTATCTTCTCTTTGTCGCCCCGCTGATTGTTCTTTCGTTCATCGACCTGCACCATCGCATTCTGCCCGATATCATTACGTTGCCGGGAATCGTGGCGGGGGTGGGAACCGTTCTCATTCTTAAATGGCCCTTCTGGAAGGAAGCGCTCATTTATTCCTCGGCCGGTGTTGTTGTCGGAGGGGGGGCCCTTCTCCTTTTGGGCACATTCTATACCCTTATCCGTAAACGGGAGGGGATGGGGGGAGGGGATGTCAAATTGTGCGCCATGCTGGGGGCTTTTCTGGGGTGGAAGGCGATGGTCTTTGTTTTTTTGATCAGCTCGGTTTTGGCCATTCTCTATGCCGTCGTGTCGCTTCTTATGCCCCGTGCCGAGAGCCGGACTAAAGAAGCCGGGCCGATGATCATCCCTTACGGCCCTTTTTTGGCGATGGCGGCCCTACTTTTCTATTTCTACGGTCTGGAAATCACTACTTTCTATTTTTCTCTTGTCGGTATTTCCTCAAATCCTGTTTTTACCCCGATAACCCCTTACTGATAATTATAGTTAAATTA
>JACQOY010000056.1 GCA_016207765.1 Deltaproteobacteria bacterium
GGTGTAGAGTCTCTGCACTTGCCCTCTCCTCGTGAGAGGAGATGCTAGCTCAGGATTGCCATATCCACCTGTGGCGGATTTAGGTTTCCCTGACTTAGCCCGCTTTTCACTCCATCATTACTGATGGAGGCTGCTAACAGCAAACAGCCGCTTGCTCTACCGACTGAGCTACTCCGGAAAATGAGTCAAGAAACTTACGCCCTTGACCCGACTTCAGAAACTTTTCTCTTTGTATAGCCAATGTCTTATTTTCAAAAATTTCCTGATATATTAATTTGTACGGTTACCGTAAACATATTATTCGACTGCCAGCCGGAGGCGGGTCCGCCTCTGGCGGAAGCTACTCCGGAAATAAGTGTTGTTTGTTTATTTGAAACGACCAGCGCTGTCCACTACTTCTTCTTCATCCCCTCCGCCTTCATTTTCAATTTCATCCAGTCTTCCGGCGTCAGATCCAGAAGCCCGTTAAACTCACCGGCTCCCTGAATCCATTCCCCGCCGTCGATTGTTACGCATTCGCCGTTGATGTACTCGGCCTGATCGGACATCAGATACGAGGCGAGATTCGCCAATTCCTCGTGTTTGCCCGTACGGCCGAGCGGGTTGCGCTTGAGCATTTTTTCCTCAAAACCTTCCGGCATCAAATTGTTCCAGGCCTGCTCGGTCTTGAAAGGGCCCGGCGCGACGGCGTTCAGGCGGATTTTGTATTTCGCCCATTCCACCGCCAACGACTGGGTCATGGCCAGAACCCCCGCTTTGGCACAGGCCGAAGGAACCACAAAGGCCGAACCGGTCCAGGCATAAGTGGTGCAAATACTCAAGACGCGCCCTCCGGCGGCGGGGCCACCGGCCGTATACGCGCCGATCCAGCGCTTTCCCACCGCCTGGGTGCAATTGAAGGCCCCGTACAAGACGATTTTCACGATGGCGTCGAACCCGTTGGGAGAAAGATATTCGGTGGGACAGATGAAATTCCCCGCGGCGTTGTTCACCAGGCCGGAAAGCCTGCCGAATTTTTTGAAAACCCCATCAACCATCTTTTCCACTTCGTCGGGTTTACGCACATCGCAGGTGTCATAAAAAACCTGTACGGGCGCACGGCTGTGCGCCCCTACTTTTTCGATTTCCTTGGCCGCTTCTTCAAGAACATCCTTGCGTCTTCCGCAGATGGCAATGTCCGCGCCAAGCTCGGCAAAGCCAAGGGCCATTGATCGTCCAAGGCCGGTGCCGCCGCCGGTGATCAGAATGACTTTGTCTTTCAGAAGATTTTTTTGAAACATGGGTTCTCCCTAAAAAAGTTCAAAAGTTTAAAAGTTCAAAGTTCAAGCTTTTGAAAAGTTTTAACTTTTCCAACCTTGAACTTTTGAATTTATCCTTTAAGAAGCCGCTCGATCTCATCCACCTCGGTGGCAAATCCCAGCGCGCTCTCGCGGGTGATTTTTTTGTTGCGAACCATTTCGGCCAATGCCTGGTTCATCGTCTGCATGCCGGTCTTTTGCTGGCCGGTCTGCATGATGGCGTAGATCTGGTGGATCTTGTTCTCGCGGATCAAGTTGCGGATCGCCATGGTGGGAAACATGATCTCCATCACCAATACCCGCCCGCCGCCGATCTTCGGGACCAACTGCTGGGACAAGACTCCTTCGATAATGAACGACAACTGCGTGCGGATCTGGGGTTGCTGGTGCGGGGGAAAAACATCGATAATGCGGTTGATCGTCTGCACCGCCGTGTTGGTGTGGAGGGTGGCGAAAACAAGATGCCCCGTCTCCGAGACGGTAATGGCCGTCGCGATGGTTTCGATATCCCGCATTTCGCCAACCAGCACCACGTCGGGGTCCTGCCGCAGGATGCGCTTGAGCGCCGCTGAAAAAGACAGCGTGTCGTGTTCCACCTCCCTCTGGACAACAAGGCATTTTTTCGAGGGGTGCCAATATTCAATCGGGTCTTCAATGGTGATGACATGTTCACTCCGGGTATCGTTGATCCGGTTGATCATGGCGGCCAGCGTCGTCGATTTTCCGGAACCGGTCGGGCCGGTGACCAAAACCAACCCCCGCGGTTTGGAGGTCAGGCTCATCGCCACATCCGGGACGCCCAGTTCCTCCGGCGTGGGAATTTTTACCGCGATGGGGCGAAAGGCCCCCGTCACATTTCCCCGTTCCATCGAAAGGTTCACGCGAAAACGGGCCTTCCCCTCGCAGTCGATGCCGAGATCGATCTCCCATTCCTTCTCAAACTGTTTCGCCTGCTCCGGCGTCATGGCCTCGTAACAAAGTTTTTTGCAGAGTTCGCGGTTCAAGGGTTCTTCCCCCACCGGGATCAGATCGCCATCAATTCGAATCTGCGGAGACGCCCCCACCGCCAGATGAAGATCGGAGGCGTTTTTTTCCAGCACGATCAACAGGTAGTCCTTTAAATGCTTTGGGGAAGAGGTCATTTTACTTGGGGCCCTTTCGGCCCATTTTAATGAAAGAAGGCCCCGCTGGACAGGAATATTTTTAGTAACTATTTGTTACCAATAATAGTAAATGAATATATAATGATAATTTAGAAAAGAGAAACCGGGCGTGACAGAAAGGGAAAAAACAGATATAATAAATAAAGTCATCTAGTTACATAACAATAATTAAAACGGCTGATGATGGCACGAAAAATGCATTATCAACTGGAAAAAGAGGGGGGAATATTAAGCGAACAATCCCCGCTTGGCGGGGTTGTGAGCGCGGAGTTTGGGGCCATTTGAGGCCCGAAATATATTAACGCGAGTAGCATCAAC
>JACQOY010000057.1 GCA_016207765.1 Deltaproteobacteria bacterium
AAAGGAAAAAACCGGGAAGCCGCTGACGCTGGTGAACGAACGGAAGGATTTTGAGATCACGGTGCAGACGGGGGATTTACTTGATCTGAACAAAGAAATGAAATAGGGAAAAACAGATGATATTGGGACTTACCGGAAAAAACGGCTCAGGCAAGGGGGAAGCGGCCAAGCTCCTCGTTTCCAGCGGCTTTATCTATTATTCCCTCTCCGATGTCCTCCGTGACGAGCTGAAAAAAAAGGGGAAAGAAATCACACGCGAAAATCTGATTGAAACCGGCAACCGTTTGCGGGCCGATGGGGGGGCTTCCGTTCTTGCCGATAAAATTCTGGCGAAACTCGATCCCGAAAAAAATTACGTGATCGATTCCATCCGGAATCCCGCAGAAGTCAAGGCCCTGAAACGCCGCGCGGATTTTTCCCTTCTCAACATTTCGGCGCCGCAGAAGGTCCGTTTTGAGCGGGTAAAGGCACGAGGGCGCGAGAACGATCCGCACACATTCGATGAATTTGTCAAAATTGAAAAAATCGAGGACAAGAGCGACGATCCCTCCAAACAGCAAATGAACGGGACAATCGCCCTGGCCGATTTCGAAGTGGTCAACGACTCATCACTGGAGGCCCTGCACGAAAAAATCCGGGGTCTCCTGCGCGAGCTCGGAAAAAAAAACTCCCGACCGGGGTGGGACGAGTACTTCATGGGGATCGCCAAGGTCGCCGCTCTCAGAAGCAACTGCATCAAAAGAAAAGTCGCCGCCGTCATCGTCAAGGATAAGCGGATCATCGCCACCGGCTATAACGGCACCCCCAGAGGGGTGCAAAACTGTAGTGACGGCGGTTGTCCCCGTTGCAATTCGTTTGGGGCCTCCGGCGAAAATCTCGGCGAGTGCCTCTGTTCGCACGCTGAGGAAAACGCCATTGTCCAGTCGGCCTACCACGGCGTCGGCATCAAAGAGGCCACCCTCTACACCACCTTCTCCCCCTGCCTTATGTGCACCAAAATGATTTTAAACAGCGGCATCAAGGAAGTGGTCTACAACGCGGCCTATCCAATGAGTGATTTGTCTTTGCGATTGATGAAAGAGGCCTACGTTCAGGTACGGCAGGTCCGGGAGGATTAGGAACCCTTCAGCGTTTTCCCATTCACCGCCACTTTTTTGCTGTGACAAACTTCGGTATGTCTGAATGATGTTTCTATTCTTTTTTCGCAAGTTCTTGCCGAATTCGCTCTTCTACCGCCATGACCAGTTGTTCCGGAGTCGTGTTCAGTTTATCCTGCAACACAGAGAGCCAAAACTTCTTTTTTTGTTCTTCATCCATATTTTTAAAATCAGCGCTGAAAATCTCATGGCCGATTTTTTTAATCGCATCGGGATCAACTGACAGCAAGATATCCTTCATCATATGAGTCACATTATGTGTAAAGAATGAATTAATATTGGGCCTGTAGCCTTCAGGCCATGGTTCTATTCCCAGTACTTGTCTCATCGGGAAAGTGGACAAGAACTGGTAAAACTTTAGCGGCAGTTCAGGTTTGTACTCCGGATCTGCCAAGCTGTATGCCAGCAGTTCATTAAGCCATAAGGGAACATACCCTTGACCACCATTGTCCAATAAATAGGCATGCGTCAGTTCATGCACGCCGGTTGTGTCAGCATCCTTCGCACCCTGTTCATCGTTGACGTTAGTTGGCTGTAACATGATCGAACGGCTATTATCATCATTGAGAAAATAACATCCCGAGCCGCGAAATACCCATACTTGGGGAATACCTGCAAAATTCTCCGTTCTTCCATCGGCATTACTCCCCAACACAAAGAGGCCGCCGTAAACGACAATAGTGTCATAGTAAAATGGTTCCACAGAGATTCCGTAAACCTCCCTCATCTTTCCAGCCCATTCATTGTAGAAAGGGTATTGCTCTGGCTGTGGTGTGCCCTTAGGACAAAATTGTTTGCGAAGGCAAATCTGGGTATAGGGATTACCTTCTCCGAAACGATATAAATCGACAATATATGCATTCAACAGCTCTCGTTGTTCCTTGTCAGCCCACCCGCTGACTTCCTTTAACAAATACATGGCTTCCCGGTCGTTTTTGGGATCGGCCGTGACGCTCTCTACACCTTCCCCCGCTTTGACCTCACAGCTTCCACTCTCACTGTAGCAGAGATAAGGATCATTGACGTTGTTGTACTCCTGAACAAACTGTTGATAATACTCACTAATTTCGGCACAACGATTGTCGATACAAAAATATTTCGGATATTGAATCACTCCCATATTCCTTTATTATCGGAACAAGCCAAAAAAAGTTGCCTATAAAAACGAACAAAGACTGTTGACTGTATCTTGCTGAACATGTATCTTTAAAGGGTCTTTAAAGAGTCCCTTTATGCTATCCACTAAAAATATCCTTCCTGTCACAACAGTTAAACGAAACCTAATGAAGCTTCTCAAAAAGGTTGAGGAGGAGGGAAATCCTCTGGTGATCACCAAGGATGGAAGAACGGCCGGCGTCCTCATGAGTGGCGAAGAGTACGAAGGGTTGATGGAAACGCTTGAAATCCTAAGCGACAAACAGCTCTTAAAACAACTTAAAAAAGCGGATGAGGATTTTCGCAAAGGGCGTCTCTACACGCATGAACAGGTCTTTAAGGAATGATCCTCCGTTATTCGTCCGAGGCCAAGGAGGCAATTCGAAGTTTGCCCCCCGAAATTAAACAGGGAATCCGACTCCTCCTGGATGAATTGCAGAAAAACCCACACAGCGGCAAACCACTTCAACGGGAACTGACCGGTTTTTATTCACTGCGCTATAAACGCCACCGCATCATCTACAAACCGATCTCGGATAGAAAAGAAATTCGCATCTATTCCATCGGTCCACGCAAAGAAATTTACGCGGAATTTACAAAATTACCGGCTAAAGGCCATTAATTGGCTCCCTTCAGCGTTTTCCCATTCACCGCCACTTTTTTCACATGGTAGGTTTTTGTTGTGCGGATGAGATTGGAATAGAAATCGCCCTTTGAGGGGATTTCGGAGGCGTCCACGACGATGTAGTCGGCCTTTTTGCCCGGTGCGAGGGTGCCGATTTCGCCCTCCAGCCCCAGCGCCTGCGCGGCATTCTTTGTAACCATCGTCAGCAGATCCTCGCCGGAAAAGATTCCGGAGCCGTTGGATTTTTCCTGCAAAAAACGCATTTCGTCCCAGAGAGAAAGTGTTGCGTTCGAATGCAGACCCTCGGTGCCAAGGGCAAGGCAAATCCCTTTTTCCTTCATCGCGTTGAAGGGCGCCTCTCCCAACTGCAGATAGTGATTGGATCGGGGGGAAATGACGACCCGCGCCCCCGCTTTTGCAATCCGGTCGAGATCGCTTTTGGTCGCCTGAACACAGCCGACCAGAATCGGTTTGGCCTCCAGAAATTTGATCTCGTCCAGATATTCCACCGGCGTCTTTTTGAAGTTGGGGGGTCTTTCATCCCAGCCGAAGTAGGGAAACAATTTGTCGCCGATATCGCCGGAGGAGTTGTAAAAAAATTCCATCTCCTGAAAACTCTCGGCGGTCTGAAGCATCAGCGGGATGCGGTTGGCCCGGCAATGGGCCGCCACAATGCGCAGGATGTTTTTTGAAATGGTGTAAGGGGCGTAGGGGGCCAGGCCGATGCGGATCAGGTTGGACTCGTCATCGGCGTATTTTTCAACCAGCGCCAATCCGCTTTCAAAAAGATCCTGCGCCACCTTGCCGTCGTAGCTGATCAACTCCGGAAAGACCACCGCCCGAACGCCCAAATCTTTGACTGTTTCGAAAATCCCTTCAAAGCCCCCCTGATCAGCCACACAGGTAGTCCCCGTCTCGATGCAGGAGGCAAGCCCCTCCTGGACAGCCTCCTTGAGTTTCATGGGGGAAGCCTTCTTTTTGTATTCAATGCACTGAATGAGCCATTCGATGAAATCGATATTCACCCCCAGCTGGCGCACCGGGTCCATCAGATAGTTTTTGTGAAAAGACATGTCGAGATGGGTATGCGCGTTGATGAGCCCCGGCATGAGGACATGGTTTGGATAATCCTCCCTCTCTTCAATTTTGTAGCGGTTTTGCAGATCGGCTGTCGGACCCGCGGCGATGATTTTTCCGTCTTCGACGACAATCCCGCCGTTATCGATCGGCGGGGAATCCATGGTGAGGAGATGTTTGGCGCTGATAAGTTGCATATAAATCTCCCCTCCTTTGTAAGGAGGGGCTGGGGGAGGTAGAGGAATAGCGATACCACCATCGTCTCTACCCCTCCCAACCTCCCCTTACAAAGGGGAGGAGGAAAACTTTTTACCACACAAG
>JACQOY010000062.1 GCA_016207765.1 Deltaproteobacteria bacterium
ACATATTCCCGCCGAATCGGTTTCATAAACATCCTTCAACAGATCCATCCAGGTCTCTTTGGTTCCCATACCCTGATAGTCATCAAGCGTTTTAAAATAGGCCAGCGCAAAACAGGCCGCCTCACGCAGAAGGGCCCAGTCTTGGGGGTGGCCGGCTTTGTAATCGCTTCGAAATTTCGGATCTACAAAGATAACCGACGACGCGGCAAAGGCGAGCGGGTCTTTTTTCAGCGAGTTGACGAATTCCAGCGCCTCATCGCGCCGGCCCAGCCGAAAAAGCAGAAGGGCCTTTTGCTGGGATGAAATTTGGACAAACCGGGTTGCCAGGCCGATTTCTGACAACGTGGGATATTTGCGGGAGGTCGTCTCCAGCATATCTTGCGATAGCTCCAGCATTCTCTGATATTCTTTCAAAAGCATTTCCGGATTATTCAATTGTTTGAAAATGAGGCTCCGTAGCCTTAGCGACTCGAGCAGACGCTCCTTATCGGGCGTGATTTTGGCGCATTCTTCGTAGGCAGAAAGCGCCTCGTCGAATTGTTTAGTCCGCTGAAGCTGTTTGGCCCTTAAATAGCAGGCCAGATCGTGTTCGGGATAGTCCCGCTCGATTTCCGCAACCATATCCGCAATCGCCTTCTGCACCAGAGGGCCTTCCATCAGGTCCCGGCGAAAATCGGATTCTTTTTGAGGGTCGTAATTCAGCACAACATCCATCAGCGAGAGATTAACCATATGGAAAGGGTCTTCGCCAAAGGCCCGCCCAAAATCGCCCAGCGCCTCTTTAAGACTTGAAGGGATTTCATCCGGGCCGGAAACGGTGAGTTTTTTCATGAGCCTTTGCGCGATCAGATAGTACCGCGCCGTCGTGAAGTGGGGATATTTTTCGACAAAATCCTCCAACCGCCGGAGGCCTGCGGAAGGGTTTTGGGCCAATTCGTCGACCGTCCGGTCGTATTCCGTGGCAATTTCCCTCTCCGGATGGTTTCTTTCCCATTCCCTTTCAATCGTCTCCCAGTCGCCCGCATGGCTTTGAGTGAGGAAGCCGGCCCGATTGTAGGCCGAGGTGGTGAGCAAGTCGTCCAGCGATCCGATTTTCCCCCGCAGAAAATCGTCCAGCCTGGCCATCAGGAGGTACCCCACGGGATCTTTTTGTTTGAACTGCGCCAGGGCGGACTGAAAATCGACGCTTGTATAGATATCGAAATCGTCAGGGCCCATCGGCAGGTTTTGACCGTGATTTCCCAGATAATAGGCGGCAAACGCGTCGGCAAACCATTCGGTGAAATTGGCGGCGCCCCCTTTGCGGAAAAACCGCGTGTAGAGGTTGGGCCCCGCCCACTCCCTTATTTTTTGGAAATGCAGGTTGAAAAAAGGGTTAAACCGTCCATGAACATCCTGCAAAGTCATGTTGACCAGATGACCGATCTCATGGACTAAAACCGCCGACAATCCCTGCGGCGAAAGGGAGGATGAAACATTGATGACGGCGACGCTTTTAGGATCGGAAGAAACATAGCGGGTAAAGCCGCACAGGGTGTTTGTGGCGGGATCGCCCTTGTCCGGATTTTCGTCGTAGAGTTTTTCCAGGAGATCGGCGTGGTCGTATAGATGCACTTGAAGGCGGCTTTTTTTCATATACTCAAAGGCCTTGGGGGGGAGGACCGAAAGGCCGTTTCGAAAAGCCGCTTCAACCGCAGGGGGATAATCCGGCGCCTGCCCGTAGAGGTCGATGCCGGTCCCAAGATAATTTTTTTGAAGGAGGGGATCGTTTTGATAACCCTTTTTTCCAAAATAGTCGCCTAAATAGATCTTCTGTGAATTTTTTTCGGGTCGGTCGAAATTGTTTTCATCGGCGATGGCTTCGTGCGTTGCCAGAATCGCCGTCATGGTCGACATGACGAAGGTCGCAGTCCGAAATTCGGTCTCGGTGACTCCCCCCTGACGGTAGTCCTCCAGGGCGGCAAAGGCGATTTCCAGATCGATTGGAAATAATTCGGCCTGTGCGAGGTCATAATCGCCTTCGTTCTGATACCGCCAAAGGATGGTTTCGCCGCTTAAGCTTAAATATAGCTCGAAAGAGCCGTCATCTGCCGCGAGCAACTGCTCCACGGTGGGGAGTTGTGCGCTGATCGTTATTTCCCGGTTAACGCCGTTGCCTGAAGAGAGGGCCGGAGTCCTTGGGGAGAGTCGTTGTAAGGCGAGTGTCTCCTCGTATCTCTCGATCGTAACGGCTCCGTCGTGGAGGATGGCGGCCAGGCGCCGCTGGTCCTCTTCGTCATCAAAAACAAAGCGGTCGGGGGTCTCCAATAAAGGTTTTAACTCCGCCGCCTCGGACGGATCCACAACGCCGTCCCCCGCAAAGAGGGCCTCCTCCAGTTGTTGAAATTCGTTTGCAGAGATGACGTCATCGGCGCCAATCCGGTTGATGATTGCGGGGATATAAGGGGGTTTGTGGCTCATCAAGTCGGGAGATTATCGGC
>JACQOY010000064.1 GCA_016207765.1 Deltaproteobacteria bacterium
CTGTAGGGGCGGCCCCCTGTGGCCACCCATCATGGGCAGGCACAGGGGCCTGCCCCTACCATCAGATCCTGCGTACCCTTGCCGGGATGGCCATATCCTCTTCCTTCTTCAACAACACCCCCATCAGGGGGGTTTCTTTGAACAAGGCCTCGGGATCAATGCTCATCGCGACCAAGGCGTGAAGCCAATCGATCAGCTCTGAGGTGGAGGGGGGTTTTCGCAAATGGGTCTGGGACCGGATTTCGTAGAATTTTTTCAGCGCGGCCTGGATGATTTTGGATTCCAAATGGGGATGATGCACCTTCACAATCCGCGTCATCATTTCAGGATCGGGAAATTCGATAAAATGAAACACACACCGGCGAAGAAAGGCATCGGGAAGTTCCTTTTCGGAGTTGGAGGTAATGACCACCATCGGCCGGTGTTTGGCCTTGATCTCCTCTTTTGTTTCGGGAATATGAAACCGCATTTCATCCAGCTCCGCCAGAAGATCGTTGGGAAACTCCAGATCGGCCTTGTCGATTTCGTCGATTAAAAGAACCACCGGCTCATTCGCCGTAAAGGCCTCGCCGATTTTTCCGAGCTTGATGTAGCGATTGATATCCTTCACATCGCCGTCGCCGAAACGGCTGTCGTTTAGGCGCTGGACGGTGTCGTAGAAATAAAGCCCGTCTTGCGCTTTTGTGGTTGATTTAATGTTCCAACGAATAAGGGGGCGATTGAGCGAATCGGCAATAGATGCCGCCAAGAGGGTCTTTCCCGTCCCCGGCTCCCCCTTCAAAAGAAGAGGCCGGCCGATGGCCAGCGATACGTTCACCACCTGACTTAAGCCTTCCGAGGCGATATAATCGGAAGTCCCCTCGTATTTTTTTGGTTTACTCATAAGATAAATCTGTTTATCAGAATGGAACCAATGAAATCAACCCCGAAACAACCGGCCATTGTCTTCCTCGACTCCGCCACGGTCGATTTTGGGGATATCGATCTCACCCCTATCGCCAAAAACGGCCGTTACTTTCCCTTTGAAAATTCTTCACAGGATGAAATCGTCAAAAAAGCGGGGCGGGCCGAGATTGTCATCACCAACAAATGTATTTTTGCCCCTCCGATCTTCAAAAAACTTCCGCATCTCAAACTAATCTCTGTTGCCGCCACCGGCGTCAATAACGTCGCTCTCGACGAAGCACGTAAAAGAAAAATCGCCGTCACCAATGTGCCCGGCTATTCGACCACCACGGTTTCCGAACACGCCCTCCTCTTTCTTTTGGCTCTCAGTCATCGCCTTGTCGAGCATCACAACGCGGTAACGAGCGGCCTCTGGTCCCAGTCGCCCCATTTTGCCTATCTTGATTATCCCTTTTCGGATCTAAGGGGAAAAATCCTCGGCATTCTCGGGCATGGAACCATTGGAAAAAAAGTCGCAGGATTCGCGAAGGCTTTTGGAATGAAAGTTTTAACGGCGAAACTTCCCGGAAGAATTTATGCAAAAAAGGAGAGACGCCTTCCTCTAAAAAAAGTCCTTCAAAAAAGTGATTATATCTCTCTTCACTGTGCCCTTACCGAAACAACGCGGCACTTGATAAACCGCAGGCATCTTTCGTGGATCAAGTCCTCTGCGTGTCTCATCAATCTGGCTCGCGGCCCTGTGGTGGACGAGGAGGCGGTTGCCGATGCGTTGAAAAACGGCCACCTTGCCGCATATGCCACAGACGTGATGCACCAAGAGCCGCCGCCGGAGGATCATCCCCTCTTCGACGATTCCTTGCGGAACAAAGTCCTCTTCACTCCGCATATTGCCTGGGCCAGCCGTGAGTCGAGACAGAGGCTGGTTGATGAAATGGGGAAAAATATTCAGGCGTTTTTGGAGGGGAGAAAAAGAAACCGGATTGTATAGCCAAAACCGAACGGACTATTCCGTCCCGCTGGAACGATGTCTGGAATGACAGTCGAGGCATGCGGTATCCAGGCGGCCGGCGACGCGTTGAACACTTTTCTTCTTTTTTCCGCTTTTTTCCTTCAAGTCTTTGACGATTTCCGAAAATTCATCAAAGTGATTTGTGTATTTTTCGTTGCCGGGCAAAGTCCGAATCTTGAGGAACGACTCTTCCATACGGTCAACCGCCGTCTCGATCTTCACCCAGTCGGGCTCTTTTTGTCCGGCCTCATTTTCAATTTCCTCCTTCAGCATGCCTATCTGAATCATGCGCGATTTCGATACGGCCGGGCCTTTTAAGGCGTAATTCTCGGGCGAGACCGAAAAACGGTGGGTTTCATGGCACCGAAAACAATATTGTTTCAACCCCAAAATATCGGTTTTGATCCTTCTGTCGCGGGTCGTTGCTTTTGATTCCAGAGAATCGATGATTTTTGTCAGATTTTCAACCTCGCCCCGGTAGAGGACCGCCTCATCCGTCTTGTCGATATAAAAAATGTCCTCTTTCAGTTTTTTGACGCTTTGACCGATGGTATCGAAATCCGGACCATCCGGACGGTCAATTTCACCGATCATGTCGGCAATATGAACTTCCATGTTCCCCATCATTTTTTTCAGCTCGACAACATAGATGATTCGGACGGACATGGTCATCTGTCCTTGAGCGGCGGCAACATCGGTATAAAAAAGAGCGGCCACCACGGCCAAAATTCGAATAATCATAAATCGTTTTTTCCTTGCCAAATTATCTGTTTGAAATTTTTAGCGGTGCGAAAGACTTGATGGCACGCCTATTTTTTCAATTCCGCATTCAGGGAATGGAGGGTATTTTTGGCGTCGCCAAAAACCATCCGGGTGTTTTCAAGGTAGAAAAGAGGGTTGTCGATCCCCGCAAAACCGGCGGCCATCGAGCGTTTGAGGACAAACACCATTTTTGACTTGTCGGCGTCGATGATCGGCATGCCGTAGATGGCGCTCGATTTATCGGTACGTGCCGCCGGATTGACAACATCGTTGGCGCCGATGACGAGGCAGACATCCACCGTCGGCATTGAGGGGTTGATGGCGTCCATCTCAATGAGATGATCATACGGAACATTCGCCTCGGCTAAAAGCACATTCATGTGCCCCGGCATGCGCCCCGCCACCGGATGAATGGCGTAACGGACTTCTATCCCCTTCTCTTCCAGAAGTTCCTGCATCTCGTGTACCGCATGTTGGGCCTGCGAAACAGCCATTCCGTAACCGGGAACCACAACCACCGACGAGGCGTTCTTTAAAAACTCGGCGGCATCCTCCACCGTAAACGCCTTGACCGATTTCTGGACCCCATCCGAAACCGCCGCCTCCAGTTGCCCAAAGGCGCCGAACATCACGTTCCTGAAGGAACGGTTCATCGCCTTGCTCATGATGACGGCCAAGAGAAAACCGGAACCGCCGTCCAAGGCACCGCAGATGATTAAAATGTTGTTGTCGAGGGCAAAACCGGATGCCGCCGCCGCCAAACCGGCGTACGAGTTCATCAGACAGATAACCACCGGCATGTCGGCCCCTCCAATGGGGACGACCAGGAGGACCCCCAAAAGAAAACCCAGCCCCACCACCGTATAAAAAAATCCCGGCAGTGGATTAAAAATCAGATAAACGATCAAAGCCAGACAGGTGGCAAGCATAGCAAGCGTCAGGGCATTCTGCCCCTTGAAGGTCTGTGGACGACCGGATAAAACTCCCTGCAGTTTGCCAAACGCCATCAAGCTTCCGGTAAAGGTAACGGTCCCGAAGAAGACCTCAAAACCAAGGGCCCCCATGGTGAATTGCGTGATATGCCCCTGCATGATCGCATGGCGGACATATTCGGCAACCCCCACCAACGCCACCGCCAAACCGCCGAAGGCATGGGAGAGCGCGATTCGTTCGGGCATCTTGGTCATCGGAATCCACAAGCCCATCGGAATACCGACAACCGTGCCGATGATGAGGCCGCCGATGATCCACTGGTAACTGATAATGTCCTGATGGACGAGGGTGCCGATAATCGCCACCAACATGCCGACGCCGGCCAGGATGATCCCCCGCCTGGCCGCTTCGGGACGGGTTAAGCCCCGAAGACCGACAATGAACAGAAGAGAAGAGGCGAAATACGCCAAATGAATTAGTTGAAATCTCATTTCTTTACCGGCTTTCTTCTAAACATTTTGAGCATCCGGTCGGTAATCAGAAAACCACCGACAACGTTAATGGTTGCCGCCGCCACCGCAATCACCCCCAAAATGGTGCTCAGTTTGCCGTACTTTCCACCGGCAATCACCAGGGAGGCCACCAGAGAAATGCCCGATATGGCGTTGGTGGCCGACATGAGCGGCGTATGCAGGAGGGCCGGCACCTTCGTGATGATCTGGTAGCCGACAAAAACGGACAGCATGAAAATATAAAGGCCGAAAATTAGTTGATCGGACATAATTATCCCCCGAAAAAAACCTTTCCGTCATGGGTCGTCAGACACCCCTTGATTAATTCATGGCTTAAATCAAGTTTGAGCGATTTTGATTCCTTGTTCCAAAAATGCTCGATGAAATTCGCCAAATTGCTTGAAAACATGAGGCTGGCGTCGCGCGCAACACGCCCCGGAAGATTGGTCACACCGATAATGGTCACTTGGTTGACGACCACTTCCTCATCCGGTCTGGACCCTTCAACGTTTCCCCCCGATTCCACCGCCATATCGACAATGACGCTTCCCGGTTTCATCGCTTCCACCATATCGCGCGTGATAATCCGCGGCGCCTTTTTGCCGAATACCTGCGCCGTGGTGATGACTATATCAGCCTGGGCACACGCCTTTTTCATTCCCTCGCGCTGTTTTGCGATCTGCTCCGGCGTCAGTTCCTTTGCATAGCCGTCCTTTGTCTGCCCCATTTGTCCCAAATCGATCTTCAAAAAACGGCCCCCCAGCGATTTAACCTGTTCTTCGACCACCGGCCGGGTATCAAACGCCTCGACAACAGCCCCCAGTCTTTTGGCGGTGGCGATAATCTGCAAACCCGCCACACCGGCCCCCACCACAAACACACGGCCCGGCTTGATGGTTCCGGCCGGGGTGGTCATCATGGGAAAGGCCTTGTCGATTTTTGAAGCCGCCAACAGAACCGCCGCATAGCCTGCAAGGCTGGCCTGCGAGCTCAAGGCATCCATTTTCTGGGCGATCGTGGTGCGTGGCAGGAGTTCCAGACTGACAGCGCTGACCTGTTGCTCTGCCAGTTTATGAATAAGCTCCTTTTCATTGAATGGATCAAGAAAACTGATATGGATGCACCCCTTTTTAAGCCAGGAAATTTCCTCTGCGGGGCATTTGCGAAGCCTCAAGACAAGATCGGCATCGGATAAAAGCGTCTGGCGGTTTTCCACCACTTTGGCGCCTGCCTTCGCGTAATCTTCATCTTTAAAGTGGCAGGAGAGCCCCAAGCCGGCCTCCACCAAAATTTCGGCCCCCATTTTGGCCAGCTTGGCGACTGTTTCTGGAACAACCGGAACCCTTTTTTCACCGCGAAACGTCTCTTTGGGTATGGCAATTTTCATGGGTTGCAACTCTTACAAAATTTGGGGAAAAAATCCAACCAAAATCGCGGGCACGCTACAAACTTCCGGAACTTTCCGTTATGATCCAGATCAT
The DNA here is from genome assembly GCA_016207765.1 of Deltaproteobacteria bacterium. Taxonomy (GTDB): domain Bacteria; phylum UBA10199; class UBA10199; order UBA10199; family SBBF01; genus JACQOY01. The sequence goes on from JACQOY010000064.1 coordinate 5,604, forward strand.
ATTTTTTCCTGTTTTTTCTCTTGCCCCCGTTTTTCAAATTCTTTACATTCCGTCTGTTCAAATTGGGGCTGGGGTAGACATTGTGTCTACCGGGTCCCCCAAGTTTGAATATCCAAGGAGGATCGCCAATCATGAACAAAAAACTGCTAGGTACTGTTGTGGCCACAGCCGTCGCCGGCTTGCTTTTTACCGGCAATCTGATGGCCGAGGAAACTTCATCGGGTTCCACCACCGCCAAGGTGAAATGCTCAGGGATCAATGAATGCTCAGGCAAGGGGGCGTGCAAAAGCGCCGAAAATGCCTGCGCGGGTAAAAATGGTTGCAAAGGAAAAGGATGGGTGGAGGTCGATTCGGACAAGGCCTGCACTGACAAAGGGGGAACGGTTGTAAAGACCTAAATGAAGTTCCCTTTTTTAGGATTCGGGGTCGGCCTTCGGACCCGGCATTACAGCCATGTAATCAAAGATCGGCCTGAGATCGACTGGTTTGAGGTCATTTCCGAAAATTACATGGTTTCCGGAGGCCGGCCTCTGTTTGTTTTGAGGGAGGTCCTCAAACATTATCCGGTGGTAATGCACGGGGTTTCCCTGTCTCTCGGATCGGCGGATCCCCTCAATTTCGATTATCTCAAGAAACTAAAAAATCTGGCCGAATGGGTGCAACCGGCCTGGATTTCGGACCATCTCTGCTGGACCGGCATCGGCGGCAAAAACGCCCATGATCTTCTCCCCCTTCCCTATACGGAAGAATGCCTGGCTCATCTCGCCTCAAAGATAAAACAGGTTCAGGATTTCCTTGAACGGCCATTGGTCATTGAAAATGTTTCCAGTTATCTGGAATACACCCATTCAACCATGACCGAATGGGATTTTCTTTCGGCGCTGACGCGCGAGGCCGATTGCTATCTGTTGGCCGACATCAACAATATATATGTTAGCGCCAAAAACCACAGCTTCGATCCGGCGACCTATTTGGAGGCCTTGCCTAAAAACCGGGTCGTTCAATTCCACTTGGCGGGACACAGCGACAAGGGAACCCACCTGCTCGACACGCACGACCATCCGGTAAAAAAGGAGGTTTGGGACCTCTATGCCAAGGCCTTAAAGCTTTTTGGACCGGTTTCGACCCTGATCGAATGGGATGAGCATATTCCACCTTTTGAAGGATTGATGGATGAGGTGGAAAAAGCCAAAAAAAAAATTTTAGGTGTTTATGAACAGCCATTTGCAAAAAACAGAGGAACTCCTCTGGAACTTCATCACCGCGCCTGAAGGGGTTCAAAAAGCGATCGAGGGGCATTCGGACGCCGACCTCCCCATACGCCCCAGTACCTCTCTGTCGCCGGTGGAACGTCTCGATATCTATGCCAATATGTATTTCTACCGGATTTTGGACAGTCTCAGGGAAGATTTTCCGGCTGTTTCAAAAATCACCGGCGACGCCGGTTTTCACAGTCTCATCACCGATTATCTGATCCCACACCCTTCGACATCGTACACTTTGCGCAACGCCGGAAAAAATCTCCCCGAATTTTTGAAAACGCACCCGCTCGGCGGAAAATATCCGTTTCTCCCCGATCTGGCCTGTCTCGAATGGCTGTTGATCGAATCGTTCGATGCCCCCGACAACCCCGTTTTGTCGGCAACCGGGCTGAAGGCCATCCCGCCGGATCAATGGCCCCGCCTGATTTTCAAGTTTGTCGATTCCTGTCACCTCATGGAATCGGGCTGGCCAGTGGGGGAAATTCATCGAAAGGTCAAGGAGAGGGGAAAAATCGGCCCTGTCAAACCCTCCCCGAACAAATTGAGAATCTGGCGCCGTGAATTCAAGGTTTACACCCGCCTTGTCGACGATGAAGAATATGCCCTTCTCAAACAAATCGAGCGCGGAAAACCTTTCGGTGACCTCTGTCAGGTCTATGTCCGCAAAACAGGTTTTAAAAAGGCGGTGCAGACAGCCGCCGCAAAATTATCCGGCTGGCTCAAGGAAGAACTTTTTCAATCAACCCTTAAAACAGATGGAGGCTAAACCATGACTTTAAAAGAAAATGATAAAGCACCTGATTTTTCATTGAAAAATCAGGATGGAAAAACTGTTTCTCTGAAAGATCTGGAAGGCAAACAAGTGGTCCTTTATTTTTACCCAAAGGATCTGACCCCCGGTTGCACCACCGAGGCCTGTGATTTTAATGCCAATCTCGCGGCTATCCGGAAAAAAGGAGCCGTTGTTTTGGGGGTCAGTTTTGACGACGAAAAAAAACATCTGCAGTTCATCAAAAAACATGGCCTGGAATTTGATCTTTTGGTGGACAATGCCAAGGAAACAGCCAAAAAATACGGCGTCTATCAACTAAAGAAATTCATGGGGAAGGAATACATGGGGATTGTCCGGACTACTTTCGTCATCGGTCATGACGGAAAGATCCGGAAAATCTTTCCCCAGGTACAGGTGGATGGCCATGTGGGGGAGGTATTGGCGGCCTTGTAAATGGAGGTTCGGATTTAACCCTTGCAATATTTTTTGAAAATCATTAACGTACGCCCGATTTTTGGCATGCCCGTTAATTACCTAATAACTTTAAGGAGAATCAAAATGAAAAAACTGCTTTCTCTGGTCGCCATCATTTTAACGACCTCGATGATCTCAGCTTGCAAACCTCAGGCAACCGGCGAGCAACCCGCCGAAACCCCTCCACCGGCGCCCGAGGCGGCTCCGGCTCCAGAAGCCATGCCGGCACCCGAGGCGGCTCCGGCTCCAGAAGCCATGCCGGCTCCTGAAGCGGCCCCTGCGCCTGCCGAACAGCCTGCGGCACCCACCGAATAACCAAGCAACCGCCTGAGGCGGATTTGTTTTGTATTTCCAAGCCCCCCGGCCCCGCATTGCGGGGCCGGGGGTTTTTGTGCTTCCTTCCTTGGGCTTAAGCTGTGTATTATCGCAGTCTCATGAACAAAACCCTTCTTAAAATAATCATCACCCTTTGTTTTATCGGCATAACCCTCTCCTCCATTTTGACGGTTCAACATTATCGGCTCCTGGATAAAGGATTCGAGGAGAGGAGTTTTTGCTCGATCAGCGACTGGATCGATTGCGACACCGTCAATGCCAGTTCTTATTCGTCGCTTTTTTCCGTGCCGGTTTCCGGATTGGGTCTTCTCTATTACCTGGTCATCCTCTTGTACGCCGTTTTGGCCATCAAATCGGCCCCTCCAAAAAGAGAAGGACTTCTCTTCAGCTTTCTTTTTTCCCTTGGAGGTCTTATCTTCGCCTCTTATATGGCGTATATTTCCTTTTTTAAACTCGAGCTTCTCTGTCTTCTGTGCGCCGGCATGATCCTGAGCGTATTTTTTATTTTCATCCTTCTCCCCCCGGCCATGGCCATTGGGTGGCGCAACATTTTTCCCCTGGCGATTGGCCATCTTTCCCGATCCCGCCTCTGGCGGGACGTTGCAACAACGGGGATCATTTATCTTCTGGGAATTTTTATTCTTTTCAACGTGAGCAAAGCAATGGGGGGCAATCAAAACTCGACCGACTACAAC
>JACQOY010000011.1 GCA_016207765.1 Deltaproteobacteria bacterium
CTTCTAGAGTCAAGAATGGCTCATCTTGGGTCTTTAGCCTCAAAATTTGAGGCTATAGGCCTTTAAAGATCAGGAGGGAAATATGTTAACAAAACTTGTAGCGGCCTATCGGGAGTATATGATTCTTCCTTTGCGGCTTGCTATTGGTGTTGTGTTCATCATGCACGGGTATTCGGCGCTGTCGCACGGGTACACCATGTCGGTCACCTTGGGAACGGTGGCCCCATTTCTGTATCTATTCGGCGGCTTGTGTCTCTTCTTTGGCTTTTTCACCCGCTATGCATCGGCGGTGATGGCCGTGGTGACCATGTTCTATCTGTTTACGGAACATTTCGGCCACGGTTTCTTTGTCAAAGATGGGGGCTACGAATATCACCTCGTCCTCTTTGCCGCATCGATCACGCTGATGATCGCCGGAAGCGGACGATGGTCGCTGGAAGGGAAACTGGGAATCAAGCCGTGACGGTTGGGGGTTGAGGGAAAGATTGTCATTCCATGCCTGGTGCCATAAACTATCCCCACCATGTCTATCGACAAATCCTTCCCTCTCTCCGCCTGCCCGGATGAAGCCCTGTCGGACTGGGAGCGTTTTTGTACCGCCTGCAAACTACAAAAGATAAAACCCCCCAAGGCAGAACCATTTTTAAAAATATTTGGGAACAGCCGTTTTTTGGCCCGTTTTGCAATTAAACATCCAAATCTCGCCCTTGAGGCGATTGAATCCCCTTTCCTCGTCTCGCTTAAACCACTGTCCGATTTCAGCGACGAGCTGGATAGGATACCCTCCCCCGACCTCGATTCGTGGCTTAAAAAAGTCCGCCAGTACAAATACCGTGAACTCCTCCGGATTACCGCAAAGGATTACGGCGGGGCGGCGGATGAGGATATCTTGTCGGAGCTAAGCGCCCTGGCGGAGGGAATTCTCAAGGCGGTCGACCGGCGGATTTACGCCGAAGCGGAGGCAAAATACGGAAAACCGCTTCTTAACTCGGGCGAACCGTGCCGTTACACCATTCTCGGTCTCGGAAAACTGGGGGGACGGGAGCTCAACTTCAGTTCCGACATCGATCTGATCGCCATCACCGAAAGCGACGAGGGAAAAGCGGGCGCCCTTTCGTTGCATGAATTTTTTGTCCGTCATGTTCAAAATCTGACAGGCGCCCTGCAAAGCGAAACCGGGGACGGTTTCCTCTACCGGGTCGACTGGGATTTAAGGCCGGAGGGAAAGGCGGGGACCCTCGTCAATTCCATGGCGGCCATGGAGTCGTACTACGAAAGTTTCGGCGCCGACTGGGAAAGGCAAGCCCTGACAAAGTGCCGTCCGGTGGCGGGGAATCCCTCCCTGGGAGAAAAATTCGTCCGCATCATCTCGCCGTTCGTCTACCGCAAATATTTGGACCTCGACACCTTGAGGCAGATTCAATCGATGAAGCGGAAAATTCATGCGGAACTCGACAAGAAACCGTCCAGGGGGTTCAATGTCAAACTGGGAATCGGGGGAATTCGGGAAATAGAATTCTTCGTTCAGGTTTTCCTTCTGATCTACGGCGGGCGGAAACCCGAAATCCGCCATACCGGCACCCTGAAAGCCCTGAAAAATCTCGAAGAGGCGGGATTGGTGAACCGCGACGAGGCCTCCCTCCTCCGGAACGGTTATCTTTTCTTAAGGCGTCTGGAACACCGCCTCCAGCTGGTGGACGAACGGCAAACCCATTGGCTTTCCGATGATCCGGCCGAGCAGTTGAGGACCGCCCGCCGAATGGGCTTTGACGGCACTTCAGCCGAATCGGCCCTCAAGGATTTCCGGTCGCAGATTGATGAGGCAACCTCTTCTGTCCGCAGAATCTTTGACAGCCTTTTTTCTGAAACAGCTCCTGTCCAGACAGTATCCGAAAGCCCCGCCGGGTTGAAACACGAAGACATTCTGAACGAATACCGGCGGGCCCTTGAGGATCGCCTCGCTCAGTGGCCAAAAGTGGAGGATTGGCTCGATGAAATCCGTTATTTCAAAAAAGACGAGATCAAAAAAATCATCGAACTGGAAAACAGCGGAAAAACATCGCGGCGGGAAATTCTCTGCCGGATTTCGCTGGTTGCCGAGGCAATCTGCCAGGAGGCCTTAAAAATCGCCATACGCGAATTGGCCCCCCGTTTCGGAACTCCCTCGTTCAAGCGGAACGACGGAAAAGCGGGTGAGGCCGATCTGATGACGGTGGGGATGGGCAAACTGGGGGGGCGTGAAATCAACTACGGCTCCGACTTGGATGTCATCTTCATCTTCTCCGAACAAGGGGAAACTACCGGCGGCACCGAAATCATCTCCAACGGGGAATATTTTGCGCGTCTGGTGCAAAAGTTCATTTCCATCATCGCTCTGACCACAAGGGGAGGACGGGCCTACGCCATCGACACGGAGCTCCGCCCTTCCGGTCACCAAGGGCCGCTGGTTACCACTCTTTCGGGTTTCATCGATTATCAACGAAATACCTCGCAGATATGGGAAAGACAATCGCTTCTGCGCGCCCGACCCATTGCCGGCGCACCCCACTTTGCCCGGCTGGTGAGGGGACATATCGACGCCCTGCTCACCTCGCAATCCTTCCCCCCTGATATCCAGTCCGAGATGCATCGCCTCCGAACGCGGGTTGAAAAAGAGATCGCCCGGGAGTCCGACCGGGTGATCGACTATAAAGGGGGAAAGGGGGGGATCATGGACATCGAGTTTTTTCTGCAATACCACCAGCTCTGCTTTGGGCGGGATCACCCCGGTTTAAGGACGGCAAATACTTTTGACGGATTGGACAAGCTCAAGGGAACCAACCTTGTCCCCGCCGCATCGATTGAGTCGTTGCTCAAGGCTTACAACTTTTACCGGGATGTGGAATCGAAAATCCATCTCCGGAAAAACCGGAGCACCCACCGCCTCGATTTAGGCGACCCCCTGTTTGACGACTTGGCAACTGATTTGGGCCTCAAGGGTTCAAAAGAGTTCCTGGAAAAATACTTTGCTTATCGCGAGAAAGTCAGGAAGATATATGGGGATATTTTTTTGACGAACGGATGACGATGGATAACATTTACAAACTGTTTCAAACAAAACAACCGGAAGTGGAGAAGTGGTTCGAGGAGAAATGGAAGGGCTTGAAACCCCTTCTCTACCTCTCATGCGACATCCGCCATTCAGGGCACAAGATCGCCGTGGTCGACACCAATTTATTCCCCGCCGGCTTCAACAACCTGTGCAACTCCTATTCCCGATTGACCGCTGAAACATTCAAGGGGTATTTCCAGACCTATCATCCCCAAACGCGGAAGGTTCTGCTGTACGGAGAGGAGCATACCCGGAACAAGTTTTATCTGAAAAACCTTCTCCACCTCGATCGCCTGCTTGAAAAAGCGGGGCTTGAAAGCCGAATCGGAACAACGGGTGAATTTTTGCAAGAGGGAAAAACGCGGATCGATCTGGAAGAGGGGTCGTTCGATCTGTATAAAATAACCCGGAAGGGAAACCGGGTTTTGGCGGACGGTTATGAGCCCGAACTGATTATTTCCAACAACGATTTCGCCTCGGGGGTTCCCGCTGTTTTTTCCAACATCGATCAGCCGATTATTCCGGACCCAAAGCTTGGCTGGCAGGGGCGGCAGAAAATCATCCATTTCAGAATTTTAAGGGAATTGCTGGCCGACTTTTCGGCCCGTTTTGATCTGGATCTTTGGCAGATCTATCCCGAAACCGGGATGGCGGCCGAGGTGAATATCGAGAACGCCGAATCGCTCCGTCTGCTCGCCTCCAAGATCGATGCCGTTTTGGAAAAGACACGAAAAAAATACGATGAATACGGAATCAAGGAGACGCCGTATGTCTATGTAAAGAACAATCGGGGCACCTACGGGCTGGGGATTCTTATCCTTTATTCCGGAGAGGAAATTCTGACCCTGAATCGCCGCCAGAAAAACAAGCTTCTCTCTTCAAAGGGGACAACGCCGACCGATTCTTTTCTGATTCAGGAGGGAATCCCGACAATCGACGCCTACAGCGGCTATCCCATCGAGCCGGTGATTTATGTGGTGGGGAAAACCGATGTCGGCGGTTTTTTCCGGTTTCACGAGACCAAAAACGAATACGAAAATTTGAACAGCCCCGGCATGGCCTTTTCCTGCCTCTGCCTGCACAAGCTGACCGAACCTCATGAGGAGTATTTTCTGGATTGCCGGCAGAAGGAGAGCGTTGTGGCTCTTTCCCGTTTTCTGGCCCGCGTGGCGGCGCTTGCGGCGGCACAGGAGGCGGCCTGACATCAGAGGCGCTTTTCCAACCACCCTTCCATGTCTTGAAACACCTCTTCCTTGCCGTATTCGTTGAAAAGTTCGTGATAAAACCCGTCGTAGATCTTGAGCGTCTTGTCCTTCGAACCCATTTTTTTGAAGAAGGCCTGGGAGCCCTCCTTGGCGCAGATGCGGTCGTCCCCCGAATGCATCAAAAAACCGGGGATCTTCACCTTCGGAGCCAATGACAGGATCGTCCGCTGGTTTTTTAGAAGTTCCGTGATCAGCCTGAGGGTGATTTTTTTGGAAACAAGCGGATCGCGTTTGTAGGCCTGAACCACTTCGGGATCGCGCGAAATCCATTTGGGGTCGATCTCGTTGATCAGATTAAACCGGGGCAAGAGCCGCGCCAGATTGAGCGCCATATGCCTCTTTACCCAGGGAATTCTGACGGCCACCTGAATATTCGCAGACGACGTGACAAAACCGGCAAGAGGCGTTTTGTAACGCCCCACATAATTAAGAACCACCTGCCCCCCCATGCTGTGTCCCACCATGAAAATTTTCTTCCCCTTTTCCTTTTGGGCCGCAAAACGGGTGAATTCATCGAGGTCTTTCAGGTAGGAATCGAAATCATCCACATAACTTCTGAGGCCGTCCGATTTTCCATGACCCCGCTGGTCGAAGAGATAAAGGGTGTATCCCCGTTTGACAAAATAGTGAACGGGGTTGCCGTAACGGCCGGAATGCTCATTAAGGCCATGAACAAAAATCAGAACCGCCCTGTCGGACTTTGTTTTCCACTCCTGGTAGAAAAGACGGTGATGATCGTGGGATTTGAAGTAAGATTCGAAAGGTTTTGTCATTAAATTATCCCCAATTCCTCCAACCGAACCCACCCTTTCTGCCCCTCTGGAAGCCTCATCAAAGCCCAGGCATCCTTTTCCCCGAATTTTTGATAATCGATCACCCGAACCTTCGATCCCTCGTGCAGTTTGAAAAGGGTGCCCGAAGATTCGAGATAAGTCGACCGGACCTCGACCTCCGGCTTGACGATCACCGCCCAGGTTTGAAGCCCTTCAACGGTGTACTTAAACCATGTTGAGGATCCAATCACAAGCGAGATCACAAAAAAGAGGGCCGCCCCCCAGCGGAAAAAACTTTTGTGAAAAAGAAGATTGAGCCATGCCAAACCCCAAAACAGACCCGAAAAAAGGGTAAAGGCAAGAATCAATTCCTTGAGTGTCAAATAAGAATACCAGAAAAAGAAAATCCTGAAAAAAGACGAGGCGAACGTCTCTCCCAGATTATCCACCCGTTTCTGTTCGACAAATTTCAGGTTGGCCCGGACATCGGCATCGCGGGGATTGAGCCTTAAGGCCTTTTCAAAATTCTGGATCGCCTCGCCGAATTCTCCCTGCCGATAATAGACGTTCCCCAGATTGTAATAGAGATCCCCGCTCGAAATACCCCCGGCAATCAGTTGTTTGTACCTCTCTTCCGCATTCTTGAGCTGATTTTTGTAATAGGCCGTATTGGCCTGCTCAAAAAGCTCTTCAGGTCCTTCGGCGTGAAGACCCAACGGGATAAAACAGAGAAGACCAAAGACGGTGAGGAAAAATTTTTTCATCGTTTTATTTTTCTCTCAATGGCTCGGACAAGGTTTTTCGCCTCGTTAATCCATTCGAAGGCCTGTTTTTTCTGCGCCTCCCCCCCGTAACGGGAAGACTCCAGCTGTTGCATCAATTGCCCGAACTTTGCCGTCAGGTCGCGTCCCGCATCGCGTTCTTCCAGATGCCCGGTCATATCGGCAACCGTCAACCCCCGTCCGTAAATCCCGCAACGATCTCCCACATAATCACGGAGAGAATCGGTAAGCTCTTCCAACACCTTGTCCCCCTTCTCACGGCTACGAGACAGTTTTTCAACCTTTTTTTGGAAATGATACCAGGCCGTGCGGCTCCGGTAGACGGAAGCGTTCTCCCTCTTTTGCGTCTGGTATTTTTGAAAGGCCAGGGTCCCCAGGAACAAAAGAGGCGGGAAAAAGAGGCCGGCAAAAACCAGCGCCTTCGACCCGGTTCCCCACTGTTGCGACTCGAGGGCCAAGGCATCCGTATGAATCGTTGCAATGTCCTCCGCAATAACGGGGGACTCTTTGACCGCCGAATCGGACGACGACCGCGCCGTCACGGGATTCAAGCGTTCCGCCTCGGAAGGGAGCACCCGCACAATCAGGGAGGGGCTCGTCAGACTTTCATACGTTCCCTTTTGCGGATCAAAATAGGAGACGGAAAAGGGGGGAATGGAAAACTCACCCGATTGGACCGGCACCAAGGCCTTCTTGAAGCTCTTTTTTCCCTGAATGCCGGTCTCGCTTTTCACCGTATCGACGGCCGGGCGGTCGTCGTACGTTTTAAAGGCGGGCAATTCGGCCTTGAGGGGCAAGACCCCGTCTTTCACATTCCCCTGCCCCGAAAGTTCGACGTTCAAGGTGGTTGAATCGCCCATTTTTATCTCCGGGTTGGAAAGGTTCACCGAAAGGCCGAATTGCCCCACCAGGTTGGTGAAATTTTCGGGCTTTCCCGGAGGGAGCGGCTTTACCGAAACGAGGATCGGTTTGGCCCGGAGATTTTTCTGCTTCATCTTCATGGTGGGAAAATTGAAAAAAGAATCGTTGAAGAAACGGCCCCGGGCATCATCGGGAACCTCCAGCCTCAGGGAAGTTTCGGGTATTTCGAGAGAGCCCGATTTGAGCGGATAGAGGGCAATCACCTTTTCCGACACCACGTACCGCTGGTCGCCAATCGTTTTGTAATATTTTTTTTCGGGCACCACCTCTTCCGACCAGAAATCCTTGAATTCGGGAATGGTCAGTTGCGCGCCCCCAACATTCACGCGGGTAAAAAAACGGAAGGTATAAAGAATTTGTTCGTTCACATACGGATCGGCGTTCGAGACCTCCGCCGTCATCCAGTACTCCTTCCCCCCCTCTTCGGCCTGCGGAACAACGTCTTCTCTTTTCCCCAATGACGGCAGGTTTTGCCGCGGCACGGGACCAGCCGAGCCGATTTGGATGGTTATCGGCCGGCTTTTGTACTCGCGGCCGCCGGCCAAGACAGAAATGGGGCCGATGGTGTGGGTCCCCTCGTCTTTGGGAATGAGAATGTAGGAAAATTCCTTTTTTGTCTCGATGTTGCCGTTGATGATCTGGATACTCGAAGAGGTCCCCGATTGGATCGCCTTGAAGGCGGGGATGGGGGGAAGAACCGGTTCCGATGAACCGGTCAAAACCCCCCTGACCGTCACGGTGAGATAGATTTCATCCTCGAGAGTCGCTTGGGCGCGGTCGACGGAAGCGGACACACTGACATCGGCCTGTGCCGTTTGAATACCGGCCAGAAAAAACGAACAAACAATCAAAAATAGCGTCTTTCGCATCACCAGTCTTTCTCCACCCGGGCCCTCTCCGCCGGGACTTCACGCTTCATCATATCCTGCGCCGCTTTTTTGGGGTCGTCCTGAATGGCGCCAAGCCAAAACTCCGCTTCTTCCTTCGAAAGAGATTTTTCGCCGGCATTATACATCGGTTTTTCGCCGTCGGAAGCCTCTTTTTGGTCTTCTTCAGGCTGATCGGCCTCGGCCTTTGATTCAGGCTGTTTTTGCCCCTCATTCTGATCCTTATCCCCCTTTTGTCCTTGTTGTTGTTCCTGTTGCTGTTGTGCCTGTTGTTGTTGTTGCTGCTGCTGCTGGGCCTGTTGCTCTGATTCCTGCTGGTCCTGCTGTTGCTGTTCTTTCTGTTCCTGATCCTGCTTTTGCTGTTCCGACCGGGATTTTTCCTGCTCCTTCAGCAGTTTTTTGACAAACTCCCGATTGGCCGCCGCCTTTTCGTTTTTGGGGTTCATCTCCAGCACCTTATCGTAGTAGGCGATCGATTCCTCAAGTTTCTGTTGGCGGTATTTCGTGTTTCCCAGGTTATAGAGGGAATATTCCCTGAGGGATGACTCCTTTGCGCTGGACGCCTTCAGATAATGCTCTTCCGCCTTTTCGAACTCCCCCAGCCGAAAATAGGTGTCGGCGAGGTTGTAATGGACTTTCGGGTTGTCGGGATCTTTTGCGAGAATTTTTTCGTAGAGCGTCTTTGCCTCCTCGTATTTTTCGTTCTCATAATTCCCATTGGCGCGGTCGAAGGCAAAAGGGGCAAAGGCCCAGGCAGACCCCGCATGGCCGACGAAGAGAAAAAACAGCAGGACACCGACCCCCAATCGACGGCCCCTAATCCTCGCCAGCCGTCGGACAAGGGCGCCGAATTTCACGGCGGTCTTTGTTTCCCGGACAAAGGGTTCCAGAAGCAGAAACAAAAGGGCCAACAAGAGGGGAATCTGAAACCGCTCTTCCCCCACAATTTTGTTCTCCGACTTCAATTCGCGTGCCTGCAACACCTCCTTGATCCCTTTCAGGTAAATCTGCTCGAGATCAAGATCGCCGGTCACCGAACGGACATAACTCCCCCCGGCGGCCAGCGCCATCCTCTGAAGGGAGGCCTCATCCAGCCTCGATATAACCATATTGCCACTGCGATCTTTTTTGAAACCGTTTCCCTCCCGCAAGGGAATCGGCGCCCCCTTCTCGCTCCCCATGCCGATCACAAAAACCCGGACCCCCTGCACCGACGCCTTCTCTGCCGCCGCGTCCGGCCGCCCGAAGGTATCTTCCCCGTCGGTGATGAGGATAATCGCCTTCGAACGCCCCTCATCGGAAGAAAATGAATTCAGCGCGGTTTCGACCGCGCCCGATATGTCGGTCCCCTGAACCGGAATCAGATCGGTGTCCAACGCATCCACAAAAAGGCCGAAGGCCTCATAGTCGGTGGTGAGGGGACAGGCGACAAAGGGGCGCCCCGCAAAGGCGATAAGCCCGATGCGATCGCCATGGAGATATTTCAAAAGATCGACGAGCTCCCGCTTGGCCCGCTCCATCCGGTTGGGGGAAATATCCCCGGCCAGCATCGAGTCGGAGGTATCGACCAGAACGAAAAGATCGATCCCCTTTCGTTTCACCTCGCGAAGGGTATACCCCCACTGGGGCCTAAGCAGGGCAATGCAAGCGAACAAAATACCCAGAATAACCAACACCGCCTTGACTCGCCGGCGGGCCGGGCGAAACCCCGGCATCATCTGCGGCCACAAATCGGGCGAGATGAGCCTTTCGGTCTTTTGGCGCCGCCGCCGGGCCGTCCAGATGGAAAAAACAACCGCCAGCGGCACCAGCCAGAAAAGCCAGACATATGTCAGCGCGACAAATTTCATGGAATCCTCACAAACAGGGTCTGCGCCAGCAAGACCTCCATCACCAGAAACAAAAGGCCCGCCGCCAAAAACCAGGGATAGAGCTCGAAATACTCGCTGTATTCCTTCACTTTCACCTCGGTTTTTTCCAACTGGTCGATCGTGCCGTAGATTTCTTCCAACTCCCCTGTATCGGTGGCCCGGAAATATTGGCCGCCGGTGATCTGGGCGATTTCTTTCAGCGTATCCTCGTCAAGATCGAGTTCCGCGTATACCTTGCGCACGCCAAATGGCGTCTGTTCCGGATAGGGCACCGGTCCTTTACTCCCCACGCCGATGGTGTACACCTTGATGCCGAATTCCTTTGCGATCGCCGCGGCCGTAAGCGGGGCAATTTCACCCGCATTGTTTCGGCCGTCGGTCAACAGGATGATGATCTTCGACTTGGTCGGCTGGTTTTTGAGCCTTTTCACCGCAGTGGCCAGGCCGTTTCCAACGGCGGTACCATCCCCCACAACGCCGATCCGCACCCACTTGAGGAAAGTACGCAAGACATCGTAATCGAGCGTGAGCGGGCATTGCGTGTAGGCCTCCTCGCCGAAAATCACCATCCCGATCCGGTCGTGAGACCGTTTTGAAACAAAATCGCCGACCACCCTCTTCACCGCATCGAGCCGGTTGGCCTCGGAACGCTCAAGATGAAAATCAAGCGCCTTCATGCTTCCGGAGGTATCGATGGCGAGAAGGATATCGATCCCCTCGCTTAAACTTTCGGTGGTCTTGTTCCCCCACTGTGGGCGGGCCAGGGCCGCAATAAACAGCGTTAATACCAGCGCCCTCAACAACGGGACAACAAACTTGAACTTCTCCCTGAAAGAACGGGGAACACCGGCAAAAAGTTTGACCGAGGAAAAATGGATCTTGATGACGCCCGAGGCCCTTCGCGAAAAAAGGAAAACCACCGGAACCAGAAAAAGGAGGACAAAAAAATAGGGGTCATCGAACTGAAAAAAAAGTTGATTCATGCCGCCTCGCTCTTTTTCTCTTCCACAACCATGGTGGCCTTGATCAATTCGACAACCTTTCCCCTCTCCCCGGCCACCTCGTCCACGGACGGCTGAAAACGGGCGAATTTGATGAGATCGGTCCGCCTGAAAAAACCCTCCGCCAGTTCGCCCAAGGATTTGGAGAACCCCATTTTCCGTGTGAAATCGGGCGCCATTTCGTTGGTTGTTTTTTCGAGGGCCGGATAGGCGTAACGTTCCTCAAGATACCGGCGGAATATTTCGGACAGAAAAAAAACATACTTGCGAAACTCCCCCTTTTCCAGAAGCCCCTTTCGGTCCAACCGGTCAAGCTCAAGAAAGGCCCTTTTGTGGGGCGGCAGAAGCTCATCGGGATCGCCGCGCCCCTTTCTTTTGGCCCGCCACCGAAGAATCAGAACGAGCAAAGCCAAAAGGAGAAGCGCCCCGCCGAAAAAAGCCAAAAGGGCCCAAATTTTGGCCCAGGGAAAATGCACAATCCCCTCGATGTCGAGGATATCCTGCATCGCCTCCACGTTCATAATCTTTTCTCCCTCAGGCGGAAGAACTCCAGAAGAGGCTCGACATAATCGCGGTTGGTCCGGAGGCGGAGGTGGTCGATTTTCATCGAGCGGAATTTTTTCGTCACCTCCCGCATCTCCCGGTCGCGCAAGGCGCAAAACGACTGACGCGCCTTTTCGCTCCCCATGTCGATGGAGACGATCTCCCCGCTTTCCAGATCGGCAAACGACATGATTCCCCCTCCCGCGAACTCCTCCTCGAGCGGATCGCCGATTTGGAGGGCGATCACATCATTCTTGAAGCGGACCACCTGCATGGGGGTTTCGTACCCTTCCGCCAGAAAATCGGAGATGACAAAGCAGATCGACCGCCGGTGGACCACCCGGCTCAAGTAATTAAGCGCAACTCCCATGTCCGTTTTTCTTCCCCGCGGCTGAAACGAGAGGATTTGGGAGATCACATGCCAGACATGCCCCCTCCCTTTTTTCGGCGGGATAAAACACTCAACCCGGTCGGTAAAAACAAGGAGACCGACCTTGTCATTGCTCTTGACGGCCGCATACGCCAAGACAGCGGCTATCTCGGCGATCACGTCGCGCTTGAGGCGCTTCTTCGACCCGAAAACACCGCTGGCCGAACCGTCAATCAAAAGCATGACGGTCTGCTCCCGCTCTTCGCGGAACACCTTCACATAGGGGCGGTCCATCCTCGCCGAAACATTCCAGTCGATGGTCCGGATGTCGTCGCCGGGAATATATTCGCGCACCTCTTCAAATTCCATGCCGCGTCCGCGAAATGCCGTTTCGTATTCGCCGGCAAAGACATCGTTGGCGAGATAGTTGCTCCGGATGTAGATATGCTGGATTTTTTTGAGAAGATCGGGGGATAGCATATTGTAGGGGCGGACCCCTGTGTCCGCCCGTAATAAAGGGCAACCCCACCACATCAAGGGTGGCCGCTCTTTATGCGGTAAAGAGGGGCCGTTTAACGGCCACGGGGGGTTGCCCCTACGGAACCTCAACC
>JACQOY010000069.1 GCA_016207765.1 Deltaproteobacteria bacterium
GTCGTAAAGACACCAAGGTTACCGTCATACACCGTCTTGTTGGCCGGATCGAGCTTTCCCAGTTTATCGGCGATCCCGCGGGCGATGATGAGGCCGTTACGGGGATCGAGCCAGTAGTGGGGATTACCCAATGGATGAACATCCCCCATCGAGCGATCGACCTTCCCCGCCGGAATTTCAGCCACCGGAATATCCCGCGAGGCGTCCAAGTGCCCGGACGCACCCCGCAGGATTTTCGGATTGCGCGACTGCGTGAGCAAGACGGGCAACCAGCCGACCTCCAACTCAAGGCCGACCTCGATCAGCAAGTCGGCCTTGTTCATCTTGACGGCGTAGCTTGGCTTCGGTTCCAGATAATGCGGATCCTGATCGCCTCTCGCGATGCTGTCGACATTGACCAGCTCCCCGCCGACTTCGCGCGCGATGGCGGCGAGGTCGGGGATGGTGGCGACGACGTTTATTTTTGCATGCGCCGTAAATGGAACCAACAAAATCAACAAAAACAGAAATATTTTTTTCATATTTTCTCCCTAAAAAGTATGCGCCCCATGGACCCCCGCGTTGAATTGCAACTGCAGGAAGGCCTCATGCTGTTTGTGCGAATGACCCGCGATATCAATGAAATTATACTGTGCCTTGAGATTGAAAAATTCGGTCGCGACAAATGTAAGAACCGGAGAAAATCCCCACTGGGCCACCCCCCCCTCCGGAATCCCTATTTTTTCAAACCTTAACCCCCCCTCCCATCGGCGCGCGAATTGGCCGATCAATTGGGAATAAAATCCCCCCTCGGTGTCGGCAAAAGCCCCAAGGTCCCGTCGGCGCACAAAATATTCGCTCTGCCACTTGAGGCCGCGGTAGGTGGATGGCTTCCAGCGCAGATAAAAATCACTTCCATAAATCTGCGTCAGATTTCCCCCGCCGGACGCATTGAAACCGAATGCCCCGTTGAGGCCGGTCTGGAGGGTCAGATCGGGCGAGAGGTCGAACGTATTTGTCCAATGGGCAAGATACGCGAAATCCCCCTTCCGCGGCCCGTCGAAATTTCCCTCGTTTTCCCCCTGCAGGAATTGAAAGGTCAGCTCCGAAAACCAGGGAGTGGGAAAAAGTTCGGAGATTTCAACCCCCAGCTCGGAAAATCCTTCATCCCCGAAAAAACGGCGGTTAAGACGGGAAAAATCGACGAAATCGAGCTGTTCCAGATGTTGGGGATTTTGCCGACCGAATTTGGCCAGCATCTGCCCGGCGCGGATCTGCAAATTGAGGGGCAACGAAAGAGTCGTAACCGTTGCGTCTTCCACCTCCACCCCTTCTTCAAGAAAGAGAATAAAAACATCGGCCCGGATATAGGGGTCGACCACCGACTGAAGCGCCAATTCGATTCCCTGAAAATTAAACCCGGTCCGCGACGGATTTTCACCGGTATCATCGCCCGGATCGTCCCGAAAATAACCGCCGGCAAACGAGCCGATAAACGAAATGTCGGGTAAAAACGCCGAGACGGCGCCCGGTGTCCGTTGATACTTAAACGGGCCGATCTGACCGACATTTTGCGTCTGATTCTCCATTGGTGGCGGCGGTATTGTTTCTTCCGCTTCAGAAAAAAATGGAAATAGGGCCAAAAACAAAAACAACAAGATGATGCGAAACATATTACTCCTCCGTTGAAAGGATGAAGGTTACAAACCGTTAGAAGGTCCATTCGGACCATTTGGCGGGCGGCCCTGTCCCAACGAGGGACCCCTTTTGGGCCGCCTCAGGCGGACGGAGGGGCGCGGGAATAATGGGAGAAAAAAACAGGGTCGGTGCAAAGATCAACGTCTGGAACCGGCAGGGCGAAAACGAGAGAAAAGTCAAAGTTGAAATCGATATCGGCGCCAAGATGGGAACTCCGCCACGAGGCGGTCAGTTGGCAGATACCGCATTCGGGATGGGCGCGATGAGAGGATACAGACCGGTCGTGGAAATGAAACGGCACGGCGCAAACGGCCCATAAAACAAAAACCGCCATGAGCCACTGCTTTTTTCGCAGGAATAAACCCATGGCGGTTTAAGTAACGAATATCGGCGATATTGTCAACTTCGCTCAACGCTTAATCGTCTTCTTCCTCATCTTCCTCATCTTCTTCATCGTCATCGCCTTCTTCGTCTTCGTCTTCTTCATCGTCATCACCGTCTTCATCCTCATCGTCATCTTCCCGATCGACCGATCCGGAATCCTTGATTGTCTGTTTTAGTTCGTCGGTGAACTGGCAGTCTCCTTCATCGTTTTCCTCGTTGATGACAAAGGTGCCGTCTTCCGCCACATCCGGATTGCCGCTGTCGAGGCAGGCGCCAAGATCGATGCCGGCAAACCAGTCGGCAACATTCAGCGAGACGACAATCTCATTGACGTCGGCCGATTCGGCCACATCGAAGCCCGCGTCACTGCGGTAACGGATCTGTTCATCGAATTTCAGCACGATTTTAAAGCTCCTCTCGGTCGTTCCGTCGTTGTAGGTTCCGCCGACATCCAGGCTGTTCCCCAAAAGCTCGTCACCGGCCTCCACCAGCGTTGAGTCCTCGTCCAGATCATGAAGTCGGAGCGAAATCTCCCGGTAGTTGCCGGAGGGAACGGTGACATCGGTCAAGGACGGTGTAGCCAAACCGGTCATCATATCAACGACAAACGGCCCTTCGATGCGGATGTGATCCTCATCTTCGGATGCGTCGTCGTCATCCTCGGCCTCATCCTCGCCGTCGTCTTCCGCATCGTCTTCATCTTCGGCATCATCGTCCTCCTGTTTCAGAAGGGACGAAAGGTCTTCCGCCTCATCTTCGGCTTCTTCTTCCGAATCATCGTCGCTCGAGGCGCCGCAGTCGCCGTCTTCGAGGGCGAACTCGAGCGTATCACAGTCTTCGCCTTCGGGCAATTTCAGGTCGATCCGGTCCAGCACAATCCGGGCAGACGTGAGGACGATCACGCCGGACGAGGCATCGGCGGTCTCGACCGATTCGTCTTCTCCCTCTTCGGTGTCAAGGGCCTTTGTCAACGCGGATGGACTCCCCGCCGCCAGTTGGACCGAGAAGCTCGTTGTCGCAGGGCCTCCGTCCGTATCGGCCGCTGTCCCGGCGGTTGTTCCCGTTCCGCTCCCCCCTCCACAGCCGGCAATAAGGATAAAACCAGCCACCAGGGTTGTTAGTGTTATGAGTTGCTTCTTCATTGTTTTTCCTCCTGTTGTGAGGATCTCCACCGGTCAAGTCCAAGCCGGCGTTCGGATCGCGCCGGGGAGTCCTCGGTTAAAGTATCAGTCTTCTTCCTCCCTGGTCGTAAAAGACCAGCTTTTCGTTTCAACGGGATTTCCCGACTCACACGCAACGCCATTGACCGTCACCGTGTAAGTTGTCTCCGCCTGAAACGGATCATCTTCGTGTTCACACGATAATTCCGAGTCCGAAGACTCGAATTCACAGCTGATTGAATCTCCCCCGGACTCCACACGGAAGGTCACAGCGGTTACCGTGGAGGAATCGATGGTGCAATCAAAACGAACCTCGATTTCTTCGGTCAGGTTGACGTTGTTTTCGCCGTTACGGGGATCGACCTGCAGAATATCCCCCTCCCCACCGGTTTCGTCGTCTCCATCTTCTTCTTCGTCACTTCCACAATCGGATTGATCTTCGTCATCGTCGTCTAAAAATCCGTCAAGGTCGCAGTCTTCCTCATCGTCATCGGAGATACCGTCTCCATCGTCGTCGTCGTCATCGTAGTCGTTCCTCCCGTTTCCATCCCGGTCGTTCTGGCGGGCTGGTTCGTTGGCCGGCCTCCCCTTGCCGTCGGCAATCAGAATCTCCCCCAAATGAACGGGGTCTTCACCATCCGCCAGATAAAAAATAGTCGATTCAAGAGTGGCGGAGCTGTTCTGCACGACAAGGAACGCCACAAAAACGCCGCCACGGGTAAAACTCAAAACGTAGGCCTTTCCCGGTGTCAGATCGAACTCGAAATCACAGACTGAATCGATTTCGGCGGTGGTGGTATTTCCCAGGGAATCGACGGCAATAACGGTATCGGCCGGGCATGAATCGCCCGTCTCCTTTTTGAGAGCAGAGCCGCCACCTCCATCCACAACGGTGCCGATTACCGGCCGCGACGGATTGCCGAACTCGGAGCCCCCTGCGGACCCACCGCACGCAGAAAATAGGGTGAGAAAAACAAACAAACATATCTGGATCATTCCTGTCTTCATGGACCTCTTTCCTTTAAGTCGACCGGCTCACCGGAAACAATTGCATGTTCAACTGCACCACCTCTTCCGGATCCGAGTCGACAGAAACCAGCTTCAAAACATCCTGCCTGAAATCCCTGATCTTGTTTTTGAGCTCTTGAACCCTCTCTTTTTTCACCCCCAGGGTCATGGAGCTGATATCGCGCAAAGGGGCCGGAATTTTCTGCATCACATCCTTGGTCAGATCGAGCATGTTCAAATGATATTGAAACAGGGCCAGCGAGGTGACCTCGGCGCCGGTTGAGACAATGGGGTTTGTCTGTTTCCATGTCTTATCCGACATCTTTGCGATGAAACCAAGATTCTCCAGGACCTCGAGCGATTTTTTGGCCGCCGCTTCCGTGATGGGAGGATAGATATGGCCGGCCAACCATTCCGGAGTTCCGTCAAAAGAGGAAGAGGCAATCAATTCACGAACCACCGGATAATACCATGTGGAGCAATATTCATACTGGTTTTTTTCAATCGGCTTCAACTGGTTAAACTTTCTCGACTGGATCAAACGGCGATAATAAAGGGCCTTCTTTTCCTCGTCATGAGCCTGGTTGAAAAAAACAAGGTTTCGGAAAAATTCCCCCTCCTGTTTGTTGAGTCCCAAACCAACCACGAATTTTGAAAGGGAATCCTCCGTCAAATTTCGGTTTCCATCCATCACCAGCTTGAAGAAATTGGGGGAACTAAATCCGGCCCTTTTCGAAAAAGTGCGAAATGAAAAAGAACCCCGCCCCTTTTTTGCCCCAATGTACCGGTCTTTCAAGTAACGCCGATAATCAAGATAGTGGAAAAGATTAACTTTCTCTGCCCCCCGTTGCATAACCTGAT
The DNA here is from genome assembly GCA_016207765.1 of Deltaproteobacteria bacterium. Lineage (GTDB taxonomy): Bacteria > UBA10199 > UBA10199 > UBA10199 > SBBF01 > JACQOY01. The sequence goes on from JACQOY010000069.1 coordinate 5,091, forward strand.
CCTATCTCTCTTGAAAATTTTGAACAAGCTAAA
>JACQOY010000060.1 GCA_016207765.1 Deltaproteobacteria bacterium
ACATACGTGATAATCTCCATGTCTTGGTGAGAGTGGGTGCCAAAACCCTTTCCGGGCTGGACGCGGTCTTCATTGATGACCCGCAGGGTGCGAAAACCCATCTGCGCGGGGTCGTAGTAGTCGGCAAACGAAAAGGTGTGAGAGGTCTCCAACCAACCATGGTTGAAATGGCCCCTTTCCTCTCTTTTGCGAATTGTAATCATCCGAATAAGGAGTTCGGGCCCTCACACTTCAATGGCTTTTGAAGTCACCATGAAACTGCCCGAACCGACCGCAACCAGCCGTCCGTCTTTTGATTGAACTTCCATTTCAGCCACTGAAAAATTTTTCCCGGCGCGCAGAAGGCGGCCCGTTGCCGTCAAATCGGTTTGTTTGACCGCTTCCAAAAGACGGATGTTCAAATCCGTTGTAACCACCCACTTTTCATAATGAGCGGCGGCGGTAAACCAGCCCGCGTTATCAATAAGGGTGGCAATCAGTCCTCCGTGGGTATCATGCAGGGCGTGGTCGAAATCCGGGTTGCGCGGCATGACAAAAACAGCCCGACCCTCTTCATTGTAAGAGAGCGTCATGCCGGTTATCTTCTTGATCGGCGCCGATTCAAAGAGTTTGACGAATTGTTGGTAGACTTGCGTTTTGGAAGCCACTGCGTCACTTCCTGAAAAACGTTCGAGACTGGTTTATCAATAATGCCGACCAATTCCAAGATTTTTCTATAGAGGGAATGGCGCAAAAGGCCGGCGAAGAAAAGAAGGCGCGCGAAGAGAATTCAGAGCCGAAGCTGAACGCACGCACGGAGACGAATTGATGGAACGTGGAACCCGTTAACGAACGTCCGAGCGGCACCCGGCCCTTCCCGCCCCACGAGTGGCACAAACCGCGCCATTCCGCCTTCGCTAAAGCTACGGCGGACTGTCACGGTTTGTGCAACCAATTGGCAAACTGTGCGCCCCCAACTTCGGGGTCACACAGTTTGCAGACCGATTGCCCACCCCTTAAGCGCGGCCCCCGGGCGTGCCCCCGACAGCTTCATTGGACTCGAGTGTTCTCAATCGCGTCGCCGGTTCAAGCCTCCCTCCCGAACCCTTCCGGCTTGAACCGGCGCCGACAAGTGTTCCAAATCGACACCGTCCTGCGGACTACAGTTTTTCAACCGCCTTGAAATTTTTCATCCTGGCCGTCCCCAACCCCCGCCCACCCTCAAAGTGATCTCACTTGTTCCAATTCCCCCACCCAATTGTTCCAAATCGGCCGGCCAGAGTGAACGGCTCCGGCGCCAGCTCCTTGCTTCCATCGCATCCACCATCTTTTGGAAGTCCACGCACTCCTTCTGGTCCCGCAATGCGGGACCAGCCGCTGGCCCCAGCCTTCGGCTGGGACCTCGCTTGTCCGCACTCCCCCACCCACCATTCCTGGTACTTCCCTCCCCACCCCAAAAATCTTCCCAGGGGTTCCCTCGAGCAACGGCCCCGTAAAGTTTCACTGTGCATCTGCACAGTCAGCGCATTTTACTGGCTTTTGGCTCCAAATCGAATTAAACTGGGTCTTATGCCAGAATCTTTAGTGCGTTCGAACGACTACCGGCAATTGGTCGCCGACCTTTCGGCCATTATTCTCCGGGGCCAACAACAGGCGATGTCAGCCGTCAATGAAATCCGTCTCAAAACCTATTGGGAGATGGGGCAGAAAATCAGCGAGGCCCAAGCGAAAATCGATCCCGCGGCTTCCGAAACTTTTATTTCCCAGCTTTCAGTGGATCTCAAAGTCGACAAGTCGCTCCTTTATCGGATCGTCCAGTTTTACGGCACCTGGCCTAACGGCGTGCCGTCCGTGGACGGTGCCGTCTTGAGCTGGACGCACCATGTTGAATTGCTCTCCCTCAAAGACAATGCCGAGCGGGAATTTTATCTCACCACCGCCTCGAAGGAAGGCTGGGGGCGAAATGCACTCAGAAAAGCGGTCCAGAAGGACTACTACAAGACCATCCGGCTCCAGCCATCCGCCGAACAGACCGGCACGCTGAAACGCGACCCCAATCCCCTCTATGTTTACAAGGCCGTCGTGGAGGATGTCGTCGATGGCGACACCCTCCTTGTCCGGATCGACCTTGGTTTTTCTGTCTGGGTCAGCCAGAGAATCCGCTTTCGCGGAATCAACACAGCCGAACTGGTCAAAGGGGGCGTGCCTGTCGGTACGGCCCCCGAACGGGGCGAACAGGCAAAGGCGTTTGTTCAGGAAAAGCTCACAGACATCCCCTTTATCGTCGTCAAAACCTACAAAACCGACATGTACGGCCGGTTTGTCGCCGATGTCTTCTACCATCCAACCATTTCCAAGAAGGAAGAAGTCGCCACCAAGGGGATCTTTCTCAATCAAGAACTCCTCTCTGCCGGTCTTGCCGACCTCATGCTATAATCTCACGAAATTTTTTGAGAAAAAACGAAACTCCCACGGTGGCTCGGCCGAAAACCTTATTGGCAGGGGTGAATCAGGGGTCTTTAAACAAAGGAGGGTTATGAATCAGCTCATTCCGTCGGAAAGAATCGAAAGCCACATCCATCTTGTTCGGGGCCAAAAGGTTATCTTGAGCACTCATTTGGCCGAACTCTACGAAGTACAGCCAAAAGTCTTGGTTCAGGCGGTCAAGCGGAACATCGAACGCTTTCCCGCCGATTTCCTTTTTCAGCTGACCGCCGAAGAGTTCGAAATCTTGAAGTCACAATTTGTGACTTCAAGTTGGGGCGGCCTCCGCCGGGCTAATCCCTATGCCTTTAGCGAACAGGGAGTCGCGATGATGTCCGCTGTCCTTCGTAGCCAGCGCGCCGTCCAGGTGAGCATCGAAATCATGCGGACTTTCGTTAGGTTACGGGAAGTCATGGCGGTCCATAAAGATCTCGCCCACAAGGTCGACAGTTTGGAGAAAAAATACGATTTCAAGTTCAAGATCGTCTTTGAAACGCTGGACCAGCTCATGGAACCGCCCCCGGAAATCCCTGAATTTACGAAGGTGAAGGGTTTTCAAAACAATCGAAATGGCAGTGAGCCATAAATATACTTAC
>JACQOY010000065.1 GCA_016207765.1 Deltaproteobacteria bacterium
ATTAAATAGTTATGTGTGAAGCGTAAGTTGGGTTAAACTTTACTCGATAGATCAAAATGATAAAATTTCCCAAGATGAGAGGCGGTTATTGGATAAAAAAACTTCCGGGGCTAGACGGCGCGGATACGGCGGCTCCCGCGGGTGGCAGCGCCACGGGCGTCGTCGGTTTTAAGGGCACGTTGGACCCACTGCGCCCCTTCCGGATAGTTTCCGGTGAAACAGGCATCGCAGAACCACTCACCCGGTTTCTGTTTTTCAAACCAGTAAAGGGAGGGGCGCGAGAGATAGGAAAGACTATCGGCATTGATGAACTGACGAATCTCTTCCAGTGATTTGTGTGAGGCGATCAGTTCATCCCGAGTGGGGGTATCAATCCCGTAAAAACAGGGCCAAGCGGTCTGGGGCGACGAAATGCGCAGGTGAACTTCCTTGGCGCCGGCATCACGGACCATCTTGATGATCTTCCGGCTGGTGGTGCCTCGGACAATGGAATCGTCGATCAGGATCACTTTTTTCCCTTCCATCATCTGCTTCACCGGATTCAGCTTCACCTTCACGCCGAAATGGCGGATGGAATCCTCCGGTTCGATGAAGGTCCGGCCGACATAATGGTTGCGCACCAAGGCCATCTGGAAGGGGATTTTCGACTCCTCGGCGTAACCGATCGCGGCCGGAACCCCCGAATCGGGAATAGGCACGACCATATCCGCCTTCACGGGGTTCTCCAGCGCCAGCTCCCGGCCGAACCCCTTTCTGATTTCATACACATTGCGGTCGAACACAATGCTGTCGGGCCGGGCAAAATAGACATATTCAAAAATGCAGTGCGCCCTTTTTTGCGGCGGAAAGGGTTTGATGCTCTTCAACCCTTTTTTGTCGATCTGGACGATTTCGCCCGGTTCAATCTCCCGGATAAAATCCGCCTCGATCAAATCGAGGGCGCACGTTTCACTGGCCACCACCAGCGCATCGTCTTTTTTCCCCAAAACAAGGGGCCGAAACCCGAACGGGTCGCGGACGGCGATCAGCCGTGTTTCGGTCAAAAAGACCAGTGAATAGGCCCCCTTCAACTGGGGAAGAACCTCAATGAGGCGATCGATAAGGTCGTTTTTCTTGGTGGAAGCCAGAAGGTGAAGGATCACCTCGGTGTCCATCGTCGACTGGAAAATCGCCCCGTGCGCCTCGAATTCGTCGCGGATTTCGGCGGCATTCACGATATTACCGTTATGCGCCACTGAAAGCCCCCCCCGGGAATAGGCAATGGTAAAGGGCTGGATGTTTTTCTGCGCCGACTCGCCGGTCGTTGAGTAGCGGACATGGCCGATGGCCATGGTACCCGGCAACTTTTCCAGAACATCGGCGGTAAAAATATCGGCCACATGCCCCATCGCTCCATAGGCCTTCAAGTCTCCCCCCGTGGATGAGACGATCCCCGCACTCTCCTGCCCCCGGTGCTGAAGGGCGTAAAGAGCCAGATAGGCGAGTTTACTGGCTTCCGGATGATTATAAATTCCAACGATCCCGCACATGATTAAACCCTGTTTAAAGTTAAGAAAGTTTAAAAGTTCAAGGTTAAAACTGTTAAAACTTTGAACTTTTTAAACTTTAAAAACGCCTTCCTCAAACCCCCTCTCCCACCATTCTTTCACCGTTTTGATATCGCAATCAATCCATTGTTCCTTTTCCGACCCAATGAAAAACCGCCTTCCCCCCACCGCTCCCAACGGCATGCAAGGAACGCCGTGGCTTTTCGCCAAATCGCAAACAACCCCCTCGTTCGAAGACCGGACCGAAACAATCACCCGGGACTGTGATTCGCCGAACAGAAGGAGATCGGGGCGGTGAGATGATTTAAGCACAATTCGAACCCCAAGGGAAGGTGCTCCAAAACAGCATTCCGCCAGAGCACAGACAAGCCCCCCCTCCGAAATATCGTGCGCCGAGCTTAAGAGTTTTTTGGCATTGGCCTCCAGAATAAGCTTCCAGAGATTTTTTTCCCTCGCTAAATCGAGTTCGGGTTTTCCGGCTGTTTTTCCATGGATAATTTTCAAGTACTCCGAACCGTCAAGGCGGCCTTCCAGATCGCCCAAAAGAAGAATCACGTCCCCCTCATTCACAAAAAACGATCCGAGGCGTTTGTCGATATCGTCCAAAAGCCCCACCATCCCGATCATCGGGGTGGGATAGATGGAAACCCCATTGGTCTCATTGTAAAAACTGACATTGCCGCTGACCACCGGCGTTTCCAGTTCACGGCAGGCCTGAGAGATTCCCTTCGCCGCCTCCTCAAACTGTCCCATGATCTCCGGGTTTTCGGGGTTGCCGAAATTGAGGCAATCGGTAACCGCGAGAGGCTTGGCCCCGGAACAGACAAGGTTCCGCCCGCTTTCCGCCACCGCAATCGCCGAGCCTATAAACGGATCGAGATAGCAGTACCGGGCATTGCAGTTCGAGGTGAGCGCGATCCCCTGCTTCGTCCCCTTGATTCGAAGAACGGCTGAATCCGATCCGGGTCCGGTGACGGTGTTGGTCATCACCTGATGATCGTACTGGCGGTAAATCCATTTTTTGGAGGCAAGCGTCGGATGAGAAATCAGCTTTTCAAAAACGGCCGATGGATCCGGCGGCTCCGGAATATCGGCCGGATCGAGCTTATTGAGCCGATCCTGATCGGCCGGGCGGCGCCTGGGGCGGTCATATACCGGCGCCCCATGGGCCAGGGGAGACACGGGAAGGCTCACCACCTCTTTGCCGTCAAAGCGGGCGCGGTAGAGGCCGTCGTCAGTCACCCGCCCGATAACGCTCGAGTCGAGATCCCATTTATCGAATATCTCTTTGACGACATTTTCGGCCCCTTGGCGGCAAACCAAAAGCATCCGTTCCTGCGATTCCGACAGCATGATTTCATACGGGGTCATCCCCTCCTCGCGCAGAGGAACGCGATTGAGATCGATTTCAATTCCGGTTCCGGCCCGCGAGGCCATCTCGAAAGAGGAGGAGGTCAGCCCCGCCGCCCCCATATCCTGAATCCCGACGATCACCTCTTTGGTCATCAGCTCCAGACAGGCCTCGAGAAGGAGTTTTTCGGTGAAAGGATCGCCGACCTGAACTGTGGGACGTTTTTGTTCTGAACCTTCGTCAAAACTGCCGGAGGCCATCGTTGCCCCGTGAATGCCGTCTCTGCCGGTTTTTGAACCGACATAGATGACCGGATTCCCCGGTCCGGAGGCGCTTCCCTTGAAAATCCCGTCGGCACGGACGAGCCCAACCGTCATGGCATTCACCAGAATATTGCCGTTGTAACATTCGTCGAAACAGACGTCGCCGCCGACGGTGGGAATGCCCATGCAGTTTCCATAACCGGCAATGCCGGCAACGACCCCTCCGACCAGATAAGGGGTTTTGGGATGATCGATCGCGCCGAAACGGAGCGAATCGAGAACGGCAATGGGCCGGGCCCCCATCGTGAAGACATCGCGGAGAATTCCGCCGACGCCGGTCGCCGCCCCCTGATACGGCTCGATAAAGGAGGGATGATTGTGCGATTCCATCTTGAAAACCACCGCCAAGCCGTCGCCGATGGCCACAACTCCGGCGTTTTCTCCCGGCCCCTGAATCACCTGCGGCCCTTCCGTGGGAAAGTTTTTGAGGAATTTTCGCGAACTTTTGTAACTGCAATGTTCCGACCACATCACGGAAAAAATCCCCAGCTCGACAAGATTTGGCCGGCGGCCGAGGATTTTCAGAATGGATTGATATTCCTCATCGGTGAGGTTGTGCTGTTTGATCATTTCAGGAGTAATTAGCGACATGTTTGCGTAGGGGCGTATTGCAATACGCCCCTACCCTATCAATGATTCAAAAATAAACCGTCCATCCTCCGATCCAAGCAGGGTCTCGG
>JACQOY010000074.1 GCA_016207765.1 Deltaproteobacteria bacterium
AACATCGCCGAGGCGGCAATGATTGCGGGGCTGGCCAAGGCGCCGTCTCTTTATTCCCCTATCGCGAACCCCAAACTGGCCAAGGAAAGGCAGGAATATGTTGTCGATCGGATGTACCATGTCGGGTTCATCACCAAAGAACAACGTGACAAGGCCAAAAGTTTTCCCTTGAAGGTCTATAGAGCGAATACCGACAAGGAGTTCAATCTTCAATATGCCCCCTGGTTCACCGAATACATCCGCCGGTACATCCAGGAAAAATACGGCGAACAGGTTCCCTACACCCATGGCCTCCAAATCTACACCACGGTCGATCTTTCGATGCAACACCAGGCCGACAGGGCCGTGGAACGGGGGATCCGCGAATTGGACAAACGACAGGGATACGTCGGCCCGGTCAGAAAAATTCCGGAAGGTGAAATCCGGAAATTTGCGTCGGAAAACCATCTTAATCTCATCCGTGAAGCTCTTGAGACGGAATGGAATTATTTCAGCCCCTTAACCACCGAGGAACTGAGCCTTCGCCCAACCCCTATTGAGCCAAACCGGTATTACCAGGCGGTAATCACAAAAGTCGACCGTCAGGGGCAAAACCTGGAGGTGCTTGTGGGAAATGTGCCCGGAATCATCCGGGTGCACGACTATGCCTGGGCCCGAAAACGGAATCTCAATTCAGCAGGATATAACGACGCTTATTATATTCGTGATCCCCAGGGGATTTTTTTCGCCGGCGACGTCATCTGGGTAAAGAAAAAGGAGTCCGAACAGGCTGACGCGAAGGGAAAACCACCAGGTGGCAAGGGATACGATGCCGGAAAAAATTATTTTTCCCTCGAACAGGATCCGGAGGTGGAATCGGCTCTTTTTTCCTACGAGCCCCAGTCGGGCTTTGTCCGGGCGATTGTCGGCGGGCGTGATTTCAAAAAGAGCGAATACAACCGGGCCATGCAGGCCATTCGTCAGACCGGATCGGCCATCAAGCCGCTTATTTATTCCGCCGCTCTCGACAAGGGGTATTCCGTCGGCACCGTCATTGAAGACTCCCCCATTTTCTACGAATACGCCCCGGGTCGTTTCTGGACACCCAAAAATTACGGCGGGGGTTACAAGGGGCCAACCACCTTTCGAAGCGCTCTGGTCAATTCCCGCAACGTGGTCACCGTGCGTATTCTCATGGATATCGGCGTTGATTATGTCGATGCCTATGCGCGAAAACTCGGCATCACCACGCCGATCAACCGCTACTATTCAATGGCCCTTGGCGCCAACGACATGAAACTTTTCGAATTGTCCCGCGCTTTCGGTATTTTCCCAAATGGGGGCATTCTCCCGGAGCTTGTTTTCGTCAAAAGAATCACCGATCGTTATGGACGGGTTTTGGAGGAATACCGCCCGCGGGAGATCATCCCTTTTATGGAACAGTTGGCGAAGAACAGGGACAAAACTCATCAGAAAGACGACAACGGCACAGGTTTCAACCAAACCCTCCTGAAGGATGGGGAGAAATGGATAACCCAGGACAAAATAAAGCTCACCGAAATAGAAAAGAGAATTCTCTACGGCGATTATATACCGGAAGGTTATGTCCTGTCGCCTCGAACGGCCTACACCATGGTCCAGTTGATGAACGATGTCGTCAACTTTGGGACCGGCTATAAAGTAAAAGCTCTTCAGAGGCCGGCGGCGGGAAAAACAGGCACCACAAACGATGAAACCGACACCTGGTTTGTCGGATTTGTTCCCGATTTGTTCGCCGGCGTTTGGGTCGGGTTCGACAAGGTTCAAAAAATCGGAGGCCGGGAAACCGGTGGAAATACAGCGGCGCCCATTTTCCTTTACTACATGAGCGAGGTCTTGAAAGGAAAACCGGTGGCCAATTTCGAGATTCCGAAAGAAATCAATACGGCGGCGCTCGATGCCCCCATCGACTTGACCGCCGGAGATGCTGAAGCGGGCGGGATTGAGGGAGCCGGAAGAGGAGCCGATTTTTTCATCTACGATTTTTAAGGCGGCGGGGCCCCTCCAAAAAACCGGCGGGCAGGCACCGGCCAGTTATTTATTTACTCCCCTCTTGAAATGGGATACATTCGTAAAAATATCCACCACAACCGAAAGGAGCCGCTATGAAAGTCGCCGCACTAATTCTTGGTTTGTTGGGATCTCTGGCCGCTGTCGGGCTGGGATCAAAATGGGTGACCGATTACAACAAGTACGAGTCGACCATCGCTTCCATGCAGGAATTATCGGAGCAGATGGGGAGCGGTGTTCTTGCCGACAGTCTGGGGGAGGTTAAAAAACTCAAAAATGCCGGCTATGCCCTGGTTGGTCTCGGCATTCTGGCCTTTCTGGCGTCGGTCCTTGTTTTCAAGCTGGGCAAATTAAGCGGCCTTGTAATGCTGATAGCGGCCATTGTGCCGGGGGTTCTGGCGCCCCAGGCCTTCGTCGCCACCGCTCTTTTGATTGTCGGCGGGATACTGGCTCTCCTGGCCAAATCAAAAACCTCTGCGGCGTAGGGGCAATTCACCCCGAAGGGGCCCCTGTGGGGTGAATTGCCCCTACTTTATGAGAATTTCAACGTCGTTGATTTTGTCTCCCCGCTGGATTTTTTGGGCGACGTCCATGCCCGATTTCACTTGGCCGAAAACCGTATAAGCGCCGTTCAAGAACGACGTTGCTTCAAGCATAATATAGAATTGCGAACCGCTGGAGCGTCTTTGGGGGTTCACCTGATCACCGGTGCGCGCCCAGGCCAAGGCTCCCTTGATGTGGGGCAAGCCGATTTCGGCGGGAATTGTATAACCGGGCCCGCCGGTGCCGTTGCCCGCCGGATCCCCTCCTTGAATGACAAAACCGGGCTCCACGCGGTGGAAGGTCAGGCCGTCGTAAAAATCGGCCTTGGCCAATTGGACAAAATTGGTGACCGAAAAGGGTGCCTTATCGGGATAAAGCTCCACCGTGATATCCCCCTTCGCCGTTTTGATAACCGCCTCGTATTTTTTGCCCGTTTCAAACTTCATTGGCATTTTTGGTTCAGAAACATCCATTGTTCCTCCTTTTGCGATTGTGCCCATAGACAGCAATAGAAAAACAAAAATCAAACACCACAGTTTTGAACTTTGAACTTTGAACTTTGAACTTTTATCCATGGATCACCTCCAAAATGGCTTCAACCCCTTCCTGCAATCCTTTCATATCATATCCCCCTTCCAGAACAAAAACGATTTTTGCGCCAGTGGCGCCGCCGGCATATTTTTGGGCGACATCCAAGAGATTTCGCGCCATCATTTTAAATCCCCCTTTGGTGATTTTCATCCCCCCGAGCGGATCACGCTTGTGAGCATCAAAACCGGCTGAGACCAGCACAAATTCCGGTCGGTATTCATGCAGGGCCGGCAGAATCTTTTCGTCGTAGCCTTTTTTATAATCATCATCGTCACCAAGCGCATCGAAGGGGAGATTCAATGTGTACCCCTTCCCTTTTCCCTCACCCGTTTCATGGGCCGCGCCGGTACCGGGATAAAACGGAAAACGATGCGTCGAAATATAAAAAACATCGTCGCGGTCGTAAAAAAAATGTTGGGTCCCGTTTCCGTGATGGACATCGATATCGACAATGGCAACCCGTTTGAGCCCCTTTTGGCGAACCAGATACTCCGCGGCGACGGCAATGTTGTTAAAAAGACAAAATCCCATCGCCCGGGTCGATTCGGCATGGTGTCCCGGCGGTCGGGGAAAGGCAAAGGCGTTGTCTACCTTTTTGGTCCAGACCGATTCCACCGCCTCCAAAAGCCCCCCAACGGCCAGAAAAGCAGACTCGGATGAGCCGGAACCAAAAGGGGTATCGAGATCGAAATATCCATGATCCGCATTCGCCGTTTTTTTGACATTCTCAATATGCTCCTTCGAATGCACCCAGCCTATTTCTTCTTCGGTAGCCGCTCTTGGAACCAGGCGGATCAGCGTTGAATCGGTATCGAGGACTTCTTTGATGGCAAGCAAACGGCGGGGACATTCAGGATGCCCTTTGCCGGTGTCATGTTTTAAAAAACGGGAATCCCAAATGATGCCGGTCTTCGACATGTTACTTGTTCCAGGATTCTTCGAGGGCCAATCGCGCCTCTTTTTCGGCCTCGGCGGCCAGACGCAGGGCTTCGTCTTTGTTCGCCTCCTGCTGGGCCTTCCACAAAAGCTCCACAGCATTCCGATAATGCTCCCGGCTTTTCGTGTCGGCATGATGGATCCGTGCCGCCCGGACAGCATAAACCGCGTTACCAATGGAATGGGTTATTTCGTCGGCAAACAAATTTGAAGAAACCAAAGAAACGAACAAAAAAACCGGAAGAGTCAGCTGTTTCATGCACCCTACAGTATCCTATTCAATGACAACCAGCAAGGCCCCGCTTTCGACCGACTGGCCTGCGGAGACTTTCACTTCGGTAACCGTGCCGGCCTTGGGGGATTTCATCTCGTTTTCCATCTTCATCGCCTCGAGGACAACCACTCCCTGCCCCTCCGAAACAACATCCCCCTTTTTCACGGCGACGCTGACTATTTTACCCGGCATCTGGGCGGTCAGTTCCACCTTTCCCTCGATTTTACCACCGGCCGGTCTCGATGCCGGTTTGGCCTTTTTGGCTTTTCCCGCATCGTCGAGCTGAAAATAGAGATGCTCTCCATGAAGAAAAGCCTGCAGTTCGGAGGCGGTTTGGTGGAAACGAAGATCGTCCGATCGCCCTTCGTGCACAACCGAATAATGATTCGGCCCGGCCAGATGCACGTCGACCTCCCATGTTTTGCTGTTGGAAATGATGCGCAGGCGGCCGGGGGCCATCTCCTCGATTTCGATCGGCGTCTCTTTTCCGTCGTGAGTAGCGAGAAATTTTTTTGGCATAATTCGTAGGGGCGTATTGCAATACGCCCCTACACGTCAAAATCGTTGACCTAACGTATCCCTCAAACCTTGCGCTTTCCACTGGGACATCGTTTCTCTCCCGACAGTCGCCACGCCGGACACGGGAGCGGCCACAGGCCGCTTTGTTCGGTCATAGGCCGCAACGCCGAAGATAATCTCTTTCGGCAGATCGACCGGCCGGCGTTTCAAAAGTTCCGGATGATCGTCGATAAAATGGGTGTACATTTTACCGGACAGCACATCCGGGTTCTCGACAAGGGTTCTTAGAAACGGGATGTTGTTTTTGAATCCACCGATTTCGTATTCGCGGAGGGCCCTTTGCATCCTCTGAAAGGCATGCCGGCGGTTTTCACCCCAGGTGATGAGCTTGGCAATGAGAGGATCATAATAGATGGGAATCATCGCCCCTTCATAAACGCCGCTGTCGTTCCGGACACCCGGGCCTTCGGGGATGGTCATCCATTCGATCCTTCCCGGAGAGGGGAAAAAATTGTTTTCGGGATCCTCGGCGTAAAGCCGGCACTCCACCGCATGTCCCCGCATGATGATGTCCGATTGTTTCAAAGAAAACGGCTTTCCTTCGGCGATTTCAATCTGGAGTTTGACCAGATCGAGGCCGGTGATCAGTTCGGTGACCGGGTGCTCCACCTGTAGGCGGGTGTTCATCTCGAGAAAATAAAAATTTTCATCTTTGTCGACCAAAAATTCGAGAGTTCCCACTCCGGTATAACCCACCGAAGCGGCCAAACGAACAGCGGCTTCAGTCATTTTTTTTCGGGTATTGGCCGATATGAAGGGCGACGGCGCTTCTTCGATCACCTTCTGATGGCGCCGTTGAAGAGAACACTCACGCTCAAACAAATGGAGCCCGTTTCCCTGTTGATCAAAGGCAATCTGTACTTCAACATGCCTCGGATTTAATATTGCTTTTTCAATATATAGCCTATCATCATTAAAGCTTTTCTTTGCCTCTGATGCGGCGCGGGTCAGGGAGGCTTCCATATCGGCTTCCTTCTCGACCAAACGCATTCCCTTTCCCCCGCCGCCGGACACCGCCTTTAAAAAAACGGGGTAGCCGATTTTTTTGGCAATCCCTTTGGCCTCAGCGGCATCCTTGAGGGGCTCTTTGGTGCCGGGCACCATCGGCACTTTGGCCGCCTCTGCAATCTTACGGGCGCCGATCTTGCTCCCCATGGCCTCAATAGTCTCCGGTTTGGGACCCAGAAAGATGATCCCGGCATCGGCACAGGCCTTGGAGAAGGCCGACTTCTCGGACAAAAAGCCATATCCGGGATGAATGGCATCGGCGCCGCTTTTTTTGGCGGCATCGATGATTTTTTCGGGGATGAGATAGCTCTCAACAGAGGGGGCTGGTCCGATGCAATGCGCCTCATCCGCCACCTGGACATGAAGGGCCGCCCGGTCGGCCTCCGAATAGATTGCCACGGTCTCTATGCCCAAATCACGGCAGGTCCGCATGATGCGGACGGCAATCTCGCCGCGGTTGGCAATGAGTATTTTTTTGATGGTTCGAATTCGCTCACCATCAACCCTGAGCGAGGAGGAACGAGTCGAAGGGTTGATTTTTTTAGAGGGGGATGTTGCCATGTTTCTTCTTCGGGTTCGAATCGACCTTGTTCTGCAACATCTCCAGGGCGGAAAAAACCTTTTTTCGCGTATCGGAAGGGAGAATCACCTCGTCAACATAGCCGAGTTCGGCCGCCTTGTAGGGGCTGGCGAATTTTTCACGGTATTCGGCCACCAAGCGGTCCTTTTCCCCTTTGGGATCCTTTGACCCATCGATCTGTTTTTTGAAAATGATGTTCACCGCCCCGTCCGGCCCCATGACTGCGATTTCCGCGCCGGGATAGGCATAGCTCACATCGCCACGGATATGCTTGGAGCTCATGACGTCATAGGCGCCGCCGTAGGCCTTGCGGGTGATCACTGTAATCTTTGGAACCGTCGCCTCGCAATAGGCATACAGGAGCTTTGCTCCATGCATGATGATTCCTCCATATTCCTGAGCGGTCCCCGGCAGAAAGCCCGGAACATCGACAAAGGTCACGATCGGGATGTTAAAGGCATCGCAAAACCGGACAAAGCGCGCCGCCTTGATGGAGGCATTGATATCGAGACATCCCGCCAAATGCGCCGGCTGATTGGCCACCACACCGATTGAATACCCGCCGATTCGCCCGAATCCGATTACCATGTTTTTTGCGTAATTTGCGTGAACCTCGGTAAAATGGCCGTCATCGACAACGTCCGTAATGATTTCCTTCATGTTGTACGGCTTATTGGCGTTATCGGGAATCAGCGAATCAAGGCGGGTGCAGGAACGATCCGATGGGTCATTGGGCAAAACAAACGGCGGCAATTCCCGGTTGTTGGAAGGGATGAAACCCAACAGCTCCCGCACCAGTTCAAGGCTTGCCTCTTCCGATTCCGAGGCAAAATGGGCCACACCGCTGATGGTGCTGTGCGAGATGGCGCCGCCGAGTTTTTCCTTTGAAACTTCTTCGTGGGTCACCGCCTTGATGACATCGGGCCCGGTGATGAACATGTGGGCGGTATTTTGAACCATGACGATGAAATCGGTCATCGCCGGTGAATAGACCGCCCCACCGGCGCAGGGGCCCATGATCACCGAAATTTGGGGAACAACCCCCGAACTCATCACATTTCGCTGAAAGATATCGGCATAACCGGCAAGACTGATAACCCCTTCCTGAATCCGCGCGCCGCCGGAGTCATTAAGGCCGATGACCGGCGCCCCCACCTTCATGGCGTGATCCATGATCTTGCAGATTTTTTTGGCGTACGCCTCGCCGAGGGAGCCGCCGAAGGAGGTAAAATCCTGCGCAAAGACAAAAATGAGACGGCCGTTGATCTTGCCATAGCCGGTAACCACCCCATCGCCGAGGATTTTCTGCTTTTCCATTCCAAAATCGGAACAGCGGTGAGTCACAAAGCGGTCGGTTTCCACAAAACTGCCCGGATCGAGGAGCTTCTCGATCCGCTCGCGGGCGGTCAGCTTCCCCGCCTCGTGCTGTTTTTTCATCCGCTCCTCGCCGCCGCCAAACAAGGCTTGGGATTCCTTCTCTTTTAGGACCTGAAGTTTATCGTGCATGAGAACCAATTTTAATAAAAGCCCTGACGCGTTAAGTCAAGGTAAATTAGGTAAAATCGGGTTGGATCAATAAGACAATATCATTTCAGAAAACATAAATTCGAGAAGGGGATTTTTCTTCCTATTAGCTCTGATATTCAGCCAAAAAATCTTCCATCCAATACCATTTTTCTACGCCTTTATCGGAATAATACCCGGGTCTGTCATATATCGTAGGCCCTATAAACTCTGCAGACGGGTAATCATAACTTATTCCGCTGGTGAGGTAGACGGCAACCAAGGCAAAGGTACGTAGCCAATCCTCTAAAAGATTTTCAGCAAAGCCCGCCCAACTCTCGCCGAGGAAATCATCTTCGATCACATCACCGACCATGCTCCAACAATTGGCCCATTCATCAATCTGATTAGAGGCGTCACAATTTTCGTCCTTTTGCCAGGAATAGGCCGCAAAATCTTCAAAGGTGCCGGGATCATTCACAGCAAGCGTCGATAAGACATGGTATCCAAGGGCCTGGAAAATTATGTACCGCATCCAAGAACGGACTTCGTAGTAGAGAAGACCTCCTCCGATCGCGTCAGAATATTCCTTCTGGTCATGATAATAAGCCATGAGGTCACGGCCGAACTTAAGGGTCATGCTCGTCGCGCCATCCGCATCCACCGAATAGGAAAAATCAAAGTCACCCTCTTCAGCATAGGCCAGTTTGATGCTTGAGAGTCCACATAAGAGGTCGGCATTAAATCCGCCGATGAGTTCAAAATCAGTGCCGACAATCTCCTCAAGAGAAGAACGGTCTGTCTCCGAGAGATCGATATTTTCCACGGTTATAGGCGAGTCGCTGCAGATGCCGGGTATGGTAGTTTCTGCAGGGGCTGGGGCGGTTATCTCACCGGCACAACCCAACCCGGTAGTCAGAAAAAAGGAAAGTATCCCTCTTGGAGCCACGGGCCAAACACTCCCAGCCGTTTCACCGTCGATGTAGGAAGAAGCAACGGCCGTTTGATCGGGAGTGATTTCGACAACCTCGGGAGGCGGCAGGGTGAGCACTTCCATTGAGTGCGCTAGCGAGCTGGGATCTCTGGGAAAAGTCAGGGCCATAATGACGCCTCCTTATAAGTAATTTAATTATCGGCAACTTTTAGAAAAAGTTG
>JACQOY010000010.1 GCA_016207765.1 Deltaproteobacteria bacterium
CTCTACCTCCCCCAACCCCTCCTTACAAAGGAGGGGAGGTATATATTCATTATCGGCAGGAAGGGGAAAAAGTTGCGTGGATTAAAACGAAGCCCTTATTCCCCGGTATCTTCGCCATCCCGTCCGCCATCTTCTTCAGTCGGTTGAGGGGTTTCCTTTTCCCAGGTTTTAAGAAGAATGGAGGTATCGACGGCGTTGGCCGGCAGATCGGAAAAATACTTATTCTCGTAGTTTTTACCCTCCGCGTACAAGGCCCACGCTTCGAGGTTGTGGGTTACAACGTCCAGCAGGACTTTGTTGTTTTTCAGGTTGGGATTAGTGATGCCTTCCGGCGCCGTCATGGCGGGGGATTGGGTCAGAATGGCGGCCAGCCGGCGGTAAACCTCGGCAGGCGATTTTTTAAAGGGCGGTTTCGTCGGATCGTCAATGGTATATAAGCCGCTGTCGTCGATAAAGAATGAATCTGTTTTCCCAATTGAATATTCCGGACTCTGCTCAAACGTTCCCCTATTCTTATTATTCGACGTTAAAGCCACGTACCGCGTGGTATCGTCCCAAATTTCTTCCTTTGTCTGAAAGGTAACATCCGAGATACCCCCATCAGAATCCACATAAATCTTCCAAGTCCCCCGCTCCCATTCTTCCTCGATGGGGTTTGAGTCAAACGGGCCCCAATCGAGTTCCTCCGGCGCCAGCGTAAGGGTTAAAATCATTCCATCTTTCGTCCGTTCAGCGGTCAGGGTGGCGTCATCGTTGGTCCATTCATCCGTGTCATACTGAAAGGAGATCGTGGAATAACCGTTTGAGTAATTCATCGGAGAATTAAGCAGAACCTCCACGGCTGGGGGGATGAAGTTTTGAAGGGCCGAAACGGTGGTAAAAAAATTGCGCTGATTTGTATCGGTAATAAGATCGGGATTATCCGCGGCGCCGGAAACTTTTTCGTTCACATAGTCGGCCGCCTTGGCGGCAAACTCACGAAACACGGCGACATATTCCGGATTGGAGTCAAGCTGGCGTAAATCGACAGTCAGTTCGCAAAGCGGCCGCGCTTCCTCTGCGTTTGCGTCAAAACGAAAGAAATATGGCTTCTTATCATCAAGATCATAAATCGTATTGGCGGTAACTGGGCCCATGGGAAAAACAAGCTCCAGTACGGCCTCTTCCGGCTTGGCGGCAAGGTCATAATCCTTGAGGGCTTTGGCCGTCATGAAAAAGTTGCGCTGGTTGGTGTCGGTAATCAGGGCGGGATTGTCCGCGGCGCCGGAAACTTTTCCATTCACCATGTCAAACACCGACTTCGCAAATTTGCGACACTGTTCATTGTAGGCCTTGTCGACAAAAAAGAGACCAAGATCGATGGAGAGATTGCAAAGGGCCTTCCCATCAACCAGCGTGAATTCGAAAAAACGGCCGGTATCGTCGCCGATGGCTGTTTTATCGAAACCTTCCACGTCACCCGCCGTGTTCTGCCCAAGAGGAAAAACCATTTTTAAGACATAGGGCGAGGTGACTTGGCTTGCCTTCCGTGTTGAAGTCGGCGCCGGTTCAGGAGGAGTTTGAACCACCGGAGCTTCCGGTGCCCCGGGAACCGCCGCATCAGGGCGTGTCTTGCCGAGAAAGGCATCGACTTGGGAAAGATAACCATCCCCCCAGATAGAGTTATTTTCCAGCTTGGTCTTCCATTCCGTGAGGACGTTTTTCGCGTCATCGTAATAGTCGGGATCGGAGGCATATTTGCCTTCATCCACTTCGATGACGGATCCGCTGAATATATCGAATTTGTCGATTTTTTTGTCGGCCTCTTCAAGGGCGAGGACAATGCTATCGCCGTATACTGGATCCTCTGGTCCCGGTACATCGATTTTCAATACATTGCTCATAGTAGTTTTCTTAACTCCCCCCATCCCCCTCTTAAATTAAAAGGGGGAGAGAGGGGGAGTTATAATCTCTGTTTTTAATCGTCCAGAGGGTTAGTGGAACCGCTCGCCGGAGCAGGAGCCGGGGCGGCTGGTGCCGCCGGAGAAGGAGCCGGTGACGACGGCGCTGGCGGATTAATTCTTGGACGCGCCGGCTCTGTGGGGACCGGAGTGTTTCCTGAAGCCTTTTTCAGCCTCACCGATTCGGCGCTTTGACCTGCCTGATCGGCGCGGGGTGAAAAGGTGCCGTCTGCGTTCTTATCGACGAGAATAACCGTGAACTTGTCGGTTGCCTCGGCCTTGTTCAGGCCGTCTCTGCAAAAAACACCCGCCTCGTTGGCGGCAAAAACAGGGACGGTAAGGGTTGCGTTGTTGGTGCCGCCGGCAGGTCTGGTGCCGATTTTCACATTCTCTTTAATCGCCACGCCGCCAAAGCTGATGGTGGCGTAAATGTCTTCGCCCTCTTTGACGTCGGTAACCGCCACGCTGATTTCAAGGGCGCTTCCCTTGTAATAGCTCTTTTTGGGGTCGATGGGATTAACGACATGCACCTCTCCCAATTTCGCCTGCGAACCGAATGACAGGGCCTTCACTTCCTCGATGCGTTTGGGAAGGGTGGGGCCTTCGTAACCCATGGCCTCGAAATACTTGTCGAGGTCGGCCACGGCAATTCCCTTGAGGGAAGTATAATGCTCCGGAAGTTTCAGCTCCTTGAGCAGGTCGGTATTATCCGGTTTGTATTCGGTACTCGCGCCATCGAGAGGACTTTTGATGATCCTGTCTTTTCCATCGATAACACCGTTGTCGTTTTTATCGACGACCTTCCAGGTCATACCGACATCTTCTTTAATCGTTGTGATTTTCTCCGTCATGTTCGTATCCTCCTAGGAGTTATAAATTATTCCCCAATCACCGCCTCGATTTCGGCAATCTGCGCATCCAGCGACATCAAATAGGCACGCTTTTTATCCTCGCCGCCGAATTTGACCGCCGGAGTAGCCACCGCCGTTTCGAGCACGGCCTTAAGCGCATCCCGTCTGGCAACAAGCGCCTCAGACGTCTTTCCCGCCGCCTCAACAAAAGCCGGTTGAGTTTCGGCGGTTACGTGCGAAGGAACATCCGGAGCAAGCTGAAGCTCGGCCTGCGAAAGAAGAGCCGCCAGTGGCGGTTTTGCATCATTCATATCGATGTCGCCATCGGAATCGGTATCCTCGCCGAGGATGGCCTTGTCCGCATCCGCCCGCAATGTAGCCAGATCAGTTTTTGGCGCGGACTTTGCGGAAGCCTTTGTTCCGCCGGAAGTTCCAGCAGAAGCGGCGCCGACATTGGCGGACGGGGTTTTTACCGCACCGTCGGTGCCGTAGGCCCCATCGGGCTGGTCGACACATTCCTGTTCGAGGCAACCATTGATTACTTCATCGGTGTCAACCGCGGCGCCATCGCCATACTGGCCATCAACCCCATTGTAGCTCACAATGCGGTCTTGGACCTTGTCGGCAGTAATATCCGTCGACTCGTCGAAGGCATAGTAGATGACCTGGTTCGATTGAACCGCCTTGGCCTCGATTGTCTTTGCCGGCTCGGCGCCGATTTGGACTTCGTATTGGTTGCTGTTGGTTCCTTCGAGTTTGAACTCCACGCGGCGGTTCTTTTCCCGAGCCGCTTGAATTTCGGCTGAAGTGCCGGTTTCCGCAACCAACGTCTCGGTCTCGCCCTTGCCGCTGTGCTTCATCAGGTTCTTGTCGATGCCTGTGGCCCAGAAGAAGAAGAAAACCGCCTCGGCCCGTCTTTGGGAGAGGGTCAGGTTGGAGCTGGCCGAACCATCGGTGCTGGCATGACCGGTCAGTTCGAAGGCACGCCCTTTGAGTGTTCCGTCTTTCACGGTCTTGGCCGTTTTAAGAAGGGCCTCGATCGAATCGGGTTGCATAATCCCGGCAAACATCGCCTTGACTTGATCATCGGTAAGAGTTGAACCGGTAATCTGCTTCCGCAGTGAATCCATTTGGCTTGCTGAGGGTTTGCCCACAACAAAGTTCAAGTCTGCCAGGGTTTGCGTGATCGATTTCTGTTCCTCCTCTTTGGTGACAAAGAGGTAGTTCTGCGCCACATACTGGCGGAGAGCTTCCAGCGTCAGAGGCTGGAGAGGATTGGATTGGGCATCCATGAGAACCGCATCACCTTTTGCGCTGGTGGCAGGATCAACCACATCCACAACCAGAACCGCCTTGGTCACCACCGCGTCGGTGCCGTCGGCATTCTTGGCGACACTACCGTCGGCGTTGCGCACAACGACGGGCCTCATTTCAACCCGCAGGGAGTTGATGGCATCTTCCGTCATGCCGAATTTGGTGAGGGCCTCTTTTTTGTTGATGACCAGGTCCTGGCCGTTGAATTTGACCGTGATGGTCTCTTGGGCCAGCTCGGCCTTCCAGGCCGTGAACTTGGCTTTTTCCCCCGCATCGGCTTCTTTGCAGGGGAGTTCGGGTTCATCATCTATGGTCGGGGTTATCTTTTTGTGTCCTCGAATTGTCAGTTGGATACCATAGTTTTGGACAAAGTTGGGTTGACGGGCCAATGCCGAATCAACTTCACGACCCGGCACATCGAATGCCACCGAACGATCGCCCCAAGTAGCCGTACCCAAAAGGGCAAAATCTACTTTTTTCGTGTAAAGAACCGGACCAAATCTTAAACCGGCTCCAAAACCAACATAATTTTTATACTGCTGATAAGGACCCCAAGTATCAAATTGAAGAGGTCCATAGCTATCTTGAGGATAGCCACCCGCTTCAAGATAAATGCTCGGACCGCCGCTTAAACCAAAACCCCGGCCATTTGGCCCAAAAAGTTTTGTGAAATCGACACCACCACTAAGTTTTACACCATTGGGATCCAAATTAACATTTCCATAATCACCATAATCCTCTGGTTGAACATCTCCCGAACCGTCCTCAGGGCATTCACCAGTTGTCGGATCGGGGATACAGGGTTGATCATCCGGATTGGCAACTTGGGGAGCATCTTCCTCAGGAGCAACATCGGAACCAAGGAGCTCTTCCAAAGTTTGCTCTTTGCCATTAGTGTGAACAAATGCAAGTTCGCCCCAAGGTTCGAAGCGAAAACTCGGCACACCAAGGGGTTTCGAACCTTTTATCTCAATACCGACATTAACGCTTGTTCCCGTAAGACCATCCGGAACTCCATTTCGGTCGTTATTAACGATTTCATGGCCAACACCAAGTGTACCCCCAAAAGAGAGATAGGAATCAGCCGAAGTTGCTGGCGCCGGAGTAGGAGTTGGTGCCGGTGCCGCCGCCGCTGGAGCGGGGGCAGGAGCCGCAGTCGAAGTTGTAGCGGCGGGATCGGTTACCGCCGGAGCGGGGCCTGTTGAAGTGAGAGCGGGTGTAATAGTTGTGTCTGCCATTGTCGTATCCTCCTAATAAAAATTTATCTCAAATCTTCTTTCTTCTATATATAAGGCACCCCAATCAGAGGGGGCCATTTAGCTTCACTCTAGTTATCGGCAAACCTCAAAAAAAGTTGCGTAAAATTTTTGCCGATCCTGCTTATTATGGAAGAAAGGAAAAATAGATAAGTGATTTCAATAAGTTATTTATATGACTTTTTTGGGATTTTTAGGCTTGGGGTGGGGATTGGGGGAAAATCAACCTCTTGTGGATCCAAAATTGACAGCTTGGGGAAAGTGCGTTTAGGATGGCTGGGCTATGGCAAAGAAAAAAAACACACCCAAGAAATCAACCGCTGAGAAACAGCCTCGATGGACGGAAGTCCAGCATCAGGTTGCTGTTCTGATGGAGGACATGGACTCCAAGTTCAA